>JAGORV010000056.1 GCA_018062625.1 Candidatus Woesebacteria bacterium | reverse complement strand
AGCTTATACAATATCCATAATATATACCATTTGATATATCTGTTGCCTTATACATGTACGGTTGTGTCGCACCTTTGGGATCTGATGGAATAGCAAGTATGTAGGTCGTAGCCAGCACAGTAGATAAATCCGAAGCGACGGTCCATCCACCTGCACCGGTACTGGGATATGAAGAATTATCAGCACGATACATTTCCAGCGCTGATCGAAGCTGTTCTATATCGCTTTTCCTCTTCGTGTCTCGGGATTGTTTGTTTATAGTCGAATATGACGCTATACCAATCGAAATAAGAATGGCGATAATAGACACGGTGATCAACAATTCCATGAGGGTAAATCCAGACTGACGGTATATTTTTTTCATACAAACATGAACCACAATCGATAAATCGGTTGACTAAACAGTAATGTTGCGATTGCTCCAAATATCAAAAACGGGCCAAAGGCAATTTTTGTTTTCATGCCTGCACGCCTACCTAATATCAGTATGACACCGACAACTGCGCCGGTCAAGAAAGCTATATAAAATGCAAGAATCGTATCAGGAAAACCTAAAAATAAACCCAAAACACCTGCCAATTTGACATCACCAAATCCCATTCCTTTACCACGCGTGATCCACCAAAGAAAATAAAAAATCGCATATGCAACAACTGCGGACATCAAATTCGCAATAATTTCACTTGGCGCACTTGCTAATCGCATTCCTGCGGATATGAATATAAGCATTATCGATCCATCTGGAATAAGCTGATACAAACTATCCGCCACGACAATCGATAGTGCGGCAGATGCAAAAAAAAGCAATCCAAAAAGACCAACAAGATCAATAACAGAAACAATTGGCCCAAACTGCCAAGCAATGACCCCAAATAGCAACGCATTTACTCCTTCCACGATAGGGTACTGCAATCGCAAACTTTTGTGACATCTCCTACATCGCCCGCCTTGTGCCATATAGGAAAACAACGGAATAAGCTCAAACCATCGAAGCGGTTTTTTACAATAATCACAATGAGATCTTCCCCATAAAATGGACTCATCAAGTGGCGCGCGATCAATTAAAACATTTAAAAATGATCCGATGGCCAGACCGATAATACAGAGCAACAAAATCAGCATATGTATCTAGTCTCACAGGACTAGCATACCGTTGTCAACCGACGCTCTTGCTAAAAAGAGAATTTCTAATGTACACTCTTTGGCACATGAAACGATGGCGTAACGACATAGGAGCAATCATAGGAATAACCGCTGCAGTTGTTATTTTTTTCTTTCGACTATTTGTACCAATTCCACAAATAGTAGCCACACCGGATCTTGGAAGAAGTGATGCATGGCATTTCAGCTTTGCCACCAAATTTGCACTGGGTCAAGCACTGCATAAAAACCAACTTCTCACATGGAAAAGTACTATCGGTGATGGTTTTCCGCTTTTGGCAGAAGGCCAAACTGGAGTATTTTATATTCCAAATGCGTTACTGTTCACTTTATTTGATGCAGTGACTGCATACAACCTCATTATTATGCTTGCGTATAGCATGTTGGGGATAGGCATGTACTGCTTTGTTCGGGTCGTTGGCTATTCGCCACTCGCAGCATTTTTTGCTGGGATCACGCTGACATTTTTTGCATACCCGATGCTACAGCTACCACACATCACCCTCCTTCAAGCGACAAGCCTTATGCCCATCATTCTTGCAATAACGGTACGTATGACCCAATATGGTTGGTATCCATGGGGATACATATTTGCACTCCTTCTCTCCCAACAGATATTTGCAGGGTTTCCACAAGCAACGTTTCTCACTCTCGTAACGTGCATCACGTTCATCGTGTGGCATGCGATAAAAGTCAGAAAATTTCACAGCATTCTCTATATAACTACCGCCATTATCTTAGGCATGGGTATGGCACTGGCTCAACTGATACCTTCATGGGAATTTCTCAAAGCTAGTGCATTTCCTCATGGCTTCAACTACCAAAGCGCTACCCAGTTTTCGTTCGCTTCAATGGATCTTGAAACACTCATACATCCATTCGCTATAGCGAACAACAAATTGGCAATATTTCCTAGTAAATTTCTGCTTGCTGGAAACATTCCTTGGGAAAATACGATCTACATGGGGATTCTTCCACTTATATTAGTTTTGCTTGCATTGCTCACCACTCGAAAAGTCGCCTATGTAAAGTTTTTTGCCGTGATTGCATTGGCATCACTACTCCTTGCTGGAGGACGACATTCGCCATTGTATTTTATCTATACTCTCTGGCCACTAAATTTATTTCGTGTACCATCGCGATTTATTTGGCTATTTTCATTCTTTCTCATAACTATTGCAGCAAGTGTCGTAGATTGGTTAGATACCCGTAGCAAGATTCGTTACAAAATTATTATATTGATCGTCATACTACTTCATGCAACACAACTGATGCATACGTGGTGGTCTTATCAAATGTTTGTACCAGCGGCAGACTGGCTCAAAACTCCAGAAGTCGTCAAACACTTACAAAAGGGGAGAATTTTTACCATTGGTGAAGAAAAGATCCAACAAGAGCTGTTTGCCACAAAAGGATGGGTTGATACAAAACCGTATCTTGAGCTTCGAAGTGGCATGGCACCACTGAGTAACATGATCTGGGATATACCACAGCACAGCATATATGCAGGAAGATTTTTACTACGACCTATCGTCATCGATCAGTTATTAAATGTGCAAGCAATTAATGTAAAAGCAGGCGAAGCGACGATGTCTGCAACTGCTCATACACTCTTGAACATGCTATCTGTAACGAATGTATTATCGTTTTTGCCACTTACACATCTGGGTCTTACCCCCGTCTATACTCAAAACAATCATGACATCCCCTTACAGCTCTACCATAACCCCAATGCGCTTCCCAGAGCTCGCTTTGTAAATCATGTCGTCACCGCAGACACAGTAGAGAAAGTTGGAGAACTTATCCAAGAATCTTCATTTGATCCCAGTACTACTGCAATCCTTGAGGAGCACGAACTTGTACGGGATATGCGGGTTTCAAAATTTATTTCTCCAATGTCGCTAGATAATCAAGCTCCGTCATACGCCACCATCACCGTAGACCAAGATACAACGGTAGAAATTACCACATCCAATGTTCAAGATGCATTATTGATACTTGCTGATACAAGCTACCCTGGATGGGTAGCAAAAGTCGATGGAAACAAGACTCATATATTTACTGCAAACTTTTCGCAGCGCGCAATTTTTGTTCCCAAAGGTACACATACCGTACGCTTTACCTATGAACCCAAGAGTATTACATACGGAATCTGGGGAAGTGCTGGATTCACTCTGATTACAATTGGTCTAATGGTGTTTCAGATTTTTTCTGATCTGCATCGTATCGAGAAAAAAGTTCCGCTGCGCGTGAAGCGTCATGCAAACAATCGCGATAAATAATCGCCTCATATTTTGAAAGCTCTCGATTTGGTGTGGTTGCATGAAGCTCACTATTATCCAACGATGTAAGCGCTTCATGGCAATTTCCTAACATTGCCTGTGTCATGCCCAGTTTTATATACGCATCCTCACTTTTGCCATCCGAGCCATACGATACGGCCTTTTCAAATTGCGCACGTGCAAGCTCCATGCGACCACTTTGACCCAGCACTTCGCCATATGCCACCGCAGCTGTAGCATATTCATCGAGAACGTTTGAAAGCATGAGATGATGGTATCTTCCCAAAATGCCCTGTGTAGGAT
>JAGORV010000014.1 GCA_018062625.1 Candidatus Woesebacteria bacterium | reverse complement strand
CATAGATGCCCTATAGTATCTATTGTTCAGAGCATAAAGACCTGCTATAATAAAAAGTACGAAACGTCTGTATTGGTAAAGGATACTTCACTTCTTCACCCGCACTGCCCGTTCGTCAATAGATTTCTAAATTTTTTTAATCAACTAATGAATATTCGAAATATCGCTATTATCGCTCACGTGGATCACGGCAAAACCACCCTTGTGGATGGCATGCTCAAACAGACCCACACATTTCGCGATAATCAGGCAGAAATGACGCAAACAACAATTTTGGATAGTAATGATCTAGAGAGAGAAAAAGGAATTACCATTCTCGCCAAAAACACATCTGTCGCCTATCACGAATACAAAATCAACATTATAGATACCCCAGGACACGCGGATTTCAGCGGTGAGGTAGAACGTGTTATCGGTATGGCAGATGGAGCACTTCTGATCGTTGATGCTGCGGAAGGGCCTCTTCCCCAAACACACTTTGTACTGCAAAAAGCTCTCGAACACAATCTCAAAATCATGGTCGTGATCAATAAAATTGATCGATCAGATGCCAGACCGAAAGAAGTATTGGGTGAGGTTGAAGAGTTGTTTCTTCACCTAGCAAATCATGAAGATCATTTAAACTTTCCTGTCCTATATGCTATCGGTAGACAGGGTAAAGCGTGGAATAATCTTCCAGACAATTTTGACGAGCCAGCTACCCTCGAGCCGTTATTTGATGCTATCGTCAAACATATCCCAGAACCAACAGGTGATGCTACCAAGCCATTTAAAATGCTTGTTTCTACACTCGACTTTGATACACATAAAGGAAAAATCGCAATCGGAAAAGTGGCACAAGGAACAATTACTCCTGGAGCCGTTGTCTTAAAACTCGAAGAAAATAAACTGCTTGGTAAGTTTACCATCGGAGCAGTACAAACAAGTGTTGGGCTTACCCAAGTATCGGTAGATCGTGGAACAACCGGTGACATAATTTCTCTCACAGGTATAACCGACGTTGCAATCGGCCAAACAATCGTAGATCCATCAGATCCAACGGGCTTTCCAACTATCAAAATAGAAGAACCGACACTCAAGGTGTTAGTAAACGCCAACTCTTCTCCACTCGCTGGAAAAGAAGGTAAATTTGGTACACCTACACAACTTGCTGAACGACTCAATCGTGAAGTGCAAACCAACATTGGGCTCAAAATTGAAGAAAATCCAAATGGAAACGGGTATGTAATCTCCGGCCGAGGAGAACTCCATATTGCAGTGCTTTTTGAAAACATGCGACGCGAAGGGTATGAGCTTCAAGTTGGAAAGCCAGAAGTCATCTTTAAGGATATCGATGGCGTCAAATCTGAGCCATACGAAGAACTCACTGTAGAAATTACCTCTAGTTTCGTAGGTATTATTACCGAAGAAATGGGCAAACGTCATGGGGAAATGCTTGATACTCACACAAACGAAAAAGATATAACTCGCATGGTATATAAAATTTCTACCCGTAATTTGCTTGGATTCCGAGGAGATATAATGACCAGAACTCGAGGTAATGGAATTATCGCCACTCGATTACTCGGATACTTCCCTATCACACCGAAAAAAGAAAAAATTAGAAACGGTGTACTAGTCGCTATCGAAACCGGTAAAGCCACGGGATATGCACTCACGACTGTACAAGAACGTGGTAGTGCGCTCATAGGTCCCGGAACACCAGTCTACGAAGGTATGATTATCGGTATAAACAATCGTGCGGATGATATTGATATAAACGTTTGTAAAGCGAAAAAACTTACAAACATCCACTCAGCAAACGCTGACGTCGCCATTCAACTCGATCCACCAATCCAGCTAAGCCTAGAACAATGTTTGGACTTTATCGAAGATGATGAGTTGCTCGAAATCACACCACTCACATTGCGACTACGCAAGATGCATCTATCAAAAGTAAATCGAGTACGTGCAAGTAGATCAGGGGCGTAAATATATTTATCTCGTTTGATATTCTTCTTTGAGATCGGCTCTATATTCTGTCAACAACTTCGTAAGCTTGGGATCCACCACGTACTGACAATAGGGTTGATATGAATTCTTTGCATAATAATCCCTATGCGATTCTTCGGCGGGATAAAATGCCTCAAGTGGAGATATCTCCGTAACAATTGGATTACGAAATACATGTGCGTCGTCTAGCTTTTTGCGCATTTCCATAGCTTCTCGTTTTTGCTTCGGACCTTCGTAGAGAATTGCCGATCGATATTGTGATCCCACATCATTTCCCTGTCGATCACGTGTGGTCGGGTCATGCAAATGAAAAAATATCTCAAGAAGCTTTTTGTATGGAATAACTACAGGATCAAAGCTAATTTGAACTGCTTCTGCATGTCCACTCGTACCAGATGAAACATCTTGATACGTAGGATTTTTTACGTGTCCACCAGCATATCCAGGCATCACACTACTCACGCCTTTTAATCGTTTGAGCGTTGCCTCGGTACACCAAAAACATCCTCCAGCCAATACTGCTATTTCCATTCTTCTATTATACCTCACTTTCACCAAAAACCCCGCTTTTGGCGGGGTTTTTGTTAATACTCTAATTTATGTATTTACCGAGTAACAGATATTACTTCACTGTTATCTGTCGTTGGCGCACTCACCGTGACGCGATTTGCTGCATCTCGTGAGATGTTGTAGCCAGTACTCCATCCTCCAACTACGGCACAGTCAGTGATGTTTGCTGCGTTCAAGGCCGGGTCTGTTGGAAGTGCTGGAATATAATTCGGCATCAACTGTCCACAAAGATTCGGGAAGTTGGTGGAATTAAACAATGTTGCAGTTCCTGCAGTCAAGGCGCTCACTTCTCCTGGAAGCTGACCTTTATTTTCTGCTACATACTGATGCACAGAATTCAATATCTGTAGAATTGCACTTCGGCGGTTTGTGTTGTTTGCTTGTCCAAACTGTCTCGCTGGATTAATTGCGATAAGCGTAATGGACAAAAGGATAGCCAAAATACCAATGACTACCAACAACTCGATAAGCGTAAATCCTTTATTATGTTTCATAGGCAGTGTCCCCTCCTAGGACAAATGATTACATCTATACTCAGCATAGACAAGTGAGAACGATCTTGTCAAGCGATAGAACCTCAAATATATTTTACCGAAACATGATATAGAACATCACAGCAGCATAAAGAAGCGCTACAGTACCAAACACAAGCCAACCTACAGAAAGCTTTTTCTTTATCGGAACCCCTGTCGCTGTTAGTACAGGTGCTACATAAGGAACCGTTGTTTTGTATTCAAATGCTGCACCTTTGTATGTAGGTAGTGATTCGCAAAATCGTCTTGCCGCAGCAATATCAAACACGGCATTTGGTTTTGCCATTTCTCCTAATTGCAATGCTCGCCATGGATAGACGCCTAAGACGGTGTAGCCACTCGCCTCCAACACTCGACCAATAGTTTCATACAGTTCTTGATTTGTCGACACAATCACAGGAGTCACTTGTGTAAGCACTTTTGCGATCGCCACATGAGCAAATGGGGATTCGTTTTGCAACTTTACTATAACCTCTTCTGAATGCTCAACGTCATACGGCGCTATAAAACACAAATCCTCACTGATCACCAACGTGATTTGTGATTGCTGATGAATATCAGCAATAGGTAAAATTTGCTTAAATAGTGTTGCAAGTCCTTGTTCATTTATGATCTCCATGTCATGCATCACAGACTCTGGCACCATAATCGCAAGAGGTGTCACTCTATTTGAAATAAATAGCTGTAAAGATTGCCGCTGAATGAGCAATAAGGTAGTCGTCATATTTTTTTCCTCTCTATAGTATAGACCCTTCCATACTAGCCATAAAAGTTATGGCGAGAAGTTTACTGTCATATCCGAAAACGTTGGTGTTTGATTTGTGTCAGTCGTATCCATAAATACCTTATATCGAAAACATTGATTTGGATTCTGGTATCCCCCATATGATTGGATCGGAATAGTCCCTGAAATTGTGTTCCCGCTAGAAATATAATACGCATTTGGATCAGCATTTGGCCCAACGTAGGTAAACGCTACGCCCACACAACTTCCTGATATAGATGGTGCACTCGCTACCTGCATCTTCACTGTTGTTTGCGAAGGTTGATTTATTGTCGCTGAAAAACGATTAAATACAACACTGCTGGTTGCTGTGTAATTGTTAGACTCATAGGTACCTGGAGTGAGATATAGTCCAGTATCAGGACCCCCTTCAATGATCTTCAACTCGTTGAGAGTCGTATTTGCAACCATATAGACGAAGTTGTCTCCATCAGCCTCAGAAACCGAGGTGAGATCATTGAAGCCTGAATCAAAATTCACGCCACCACAATAGCCGGGAGTCGCTTCATTATCTATATTTAATACCTGATATTCCTGACTGTCATTGCCATCCGTCACTCCATCTTTACCCACAAGAATTGCTCGTTGTCCATTTAGCACGGTCAGTGAACGTCTTGGGTATAGTTGAGCATTCGCACCAGTTCCATAGTAGTAGCCACTTTGTGGACCTGTCGCTGACGTACCCGTTAAAAACCTTGGAGATGATTTGTTGGATGTATCTAATATATACAGTTGCTTGCTGTCTGCTTGCCCGTCGTTGTTTCCATCAATTCCTCCATTTGAAGAAATATATGCACGCGTCCCATCTGATTTTGCAAATACTGAATTTGCAGCCTCTTCGGTACCAGAATTTGAATTGAAGTCAAGTGAACTTGCTACCTTCCAACCCGCATTTCCTCCACTGATACGCCCACAACTTGCATTCCCTATGGACGGATTCGATGACTGATCTGGCACATTCGTCGCGTTGACAATGTTAAATTCTGGATTTGTTCCAGCACCAACTGCCACATAAATATAATTATTTCCACCTACTTGTACACCGTATAAATCGTTGCTTGCATACAGCTCTATGTTTCCACCATCCGAACAATCATTATGCGCAGGGGTCGTCGTATCGCTCCACGAAGCACCATACTCACCTGCTGCATATTTTCTATCCGTTCCAGAGTTAGGCTTACAGTCATATCCATCAACTTGAATACGACACCCTACCTGATCCAATCCGTTCGATGGAGATTTGGTATCAATAGTCGAAAGATCAAATGTATACAAATATCCACCAGAGGAAACATAACCACGATTCCCCATAACCGTCAGCGCTTTTGCGCCATACCCAAAAGGTTCCTCATCGTTTGGAAGTGACGATATGCCATCATAATGAACTTTCACGCTAATACTATCAAGAGAAAAATCTCGTGACGTGTTACTGGCTACATTTATCACCCGTACGCGAAAATTTGCATTGGTAAAATCAGCATCAGACCATGTTCTATCCCATGTATCTGCAGATCCTCCGAGAGTATATGTCGCAGCAGAAGTAGTGAGATTATTCGTAGTTTTAGCACTTGTCCATGTCGCCCCACCATCCCAAGAAAGCTGTATACACAATTTTGGCGTTCCTGTTGTGCTATCCACACGTGCAACTGTCGCGATCTCAATGCCGTTTATAGTTGCCAATGCAGGAATTGATAAGTTGTAATTATAAAATCTATGCTTATCTTTATCGCTCCCTGTACACGATGTGCCTGTATTGCTTCCACTGTTAGTGTCTACAGCAAATGATCCATCGTTAACATAGGCGTTGGCTGGGTTTGAACCGTATCCATTATTGTCACCTGCACTACTTGTTTCAGCGCTATTGGCCGTTGGATTATTAAACGCGGTACCGTATATTTTTGTATTGAAAAATGTCCAATATCGATATATTTTATTCACTGGATCCTGATAATCATCACTGGATCCATTGCTAATCTGTACAGCAACCACTTCTTTATCTGGTAAGTTCGTCGTCATCAACGCATAAACATGATTAGAAGCAGACTTGTAATACTTTATGTCGTTTGTTTTAAATACATTATCCAACCCTATCCCTGATGGTAAATATGATGGAGAACTGTACTGAGCAGGATCTAGAGTAAAAATTCCACGTAACGATGCTATAGGAGGATCTTGATTTGCAGCGACATTTAGATACGCCATTTTTATGGCGCTACTTGTTGAAGGTGCCGTCGCTACAAACACATCATTAGGAATGCTGATATTTGCATTTGCGGTAGCTGCCACCGCCACAGGTGGACCATCGGGCAAGTCTATGCTTGTCGATGACATGCTTGGTGTGCACCATTTCGCTTTATTATTATTTGCAAGTGTTATTTCTCCACCAGCCACACTAGAAATTTGTGCATTAAATGTAACCCCTGGAGTAAAATCTGCGGTTGTCGTATGCACAAACGATGAATTGCCCAAATATCGTGTGAGATACCAAGAGCTCGACATAGATGCTCCGCGAGGTGTACTCCAAGATACTGTTGCCGTGACAAGCTTAGTCGATGGGTCCAACGATCCCGTCGCTTGTGTGCCAATTTGTCCAGAAGTAGTTCTATATACGTCACTAATTATTATCGAACGAGTAAAATCGTTCACCACCTCTGACCCCGCGGCAAGCGTCCATAATGAACCACTTTGAACTGGATGGTAGGTTCCATTTGCTGACACATAACTCCAACCTCGTTCTCGAATACTGCGCATAATCTCATATGTTTCTTGCAACATTTGTGTAGCATGTGTTCGCATTTCTTGAGCAGGTTTTCCTTCTCGCGAGGCGATAAAAACATACGAAAGCGATGGCAATATAACGAGCATAAGCGCCATGGCCAAAAGCATTTCAATAATAAATTGCCCTTTTTGTCGTACGTTTTTATTCATATGTTCTTCATGGGATTTCTACCCAAGAATCTACACTCCAAATAAGATTAGTAAAATGTCCAGTCACTACAATTTTTCGTGCGACTGATCCAACGGTTCCCACCGATGTGATAACAACTCCAGAAGCAGTACTTATGGAAACTACTGCGGTAGTATCAGCATCATAAGTAAGTGTCTCGCCCGTGTAGCTTGGATCTCGTACTATGCGCATGATGCCGTTTTCCACACCACCTTCTGCCGCTTCGTATGCGAGCGCCGCGACTTCTTCTTTACCTGTTTTTGCAAACACACTCATCAACGACGTTATCGCGCCTGTTGCTATAGTCATACCAATGATGGCGATAAATAAAACACTAATTAACGCTTGACCATTTTTCATATTATCGTAAACTTACCGTCGTCTGATAATCGAGCGATTGTGCGCCCGCACTAGTTATCGCATTTGATTGCACCGTAAACCCTACACGAACCGTATCTTTTGCTGTCACGGATTGCCCAGAATTTCCGATTCGTGTAAGAGAAAAATTTGAAATGGTAGACTGATCGCTATTGAGTTGTACTGCGTTACCGGCAATGGTCAGCACCATGTCACCACCATTGACCGCATATTGATACGAATTATTTACGCCATTATCCACAATCGTTGCAGAAAGCGTGGCCACAGTTTGCCCTAGGCTCGGTTGTGTAAGTGTCGCTGCACGGCGTAAATCATACGTTAGTCGTGCAAGCAAATATGCGCCATCCTGTTCCACCGCAGTATCTGCTTTTGAAACCAGTTGAACATTGAGTGCTGCGATAAAAAACTGACTTAAAATCACGAGCAGCATGCCGAGCAACCCCATGTATACCACAAGCTCAATAAGCGTGTATCCACGCTGAAAATTACCACGATAAAGTCCTATATATTTTTTCATTGCGAAAATGGTATCCCATGCATATTAACGATAATAGTTGTCTGCTCGTTTGTTTGTGTATCACGCACAGTAATAGTGCTATTTGCCTGTATATAATTTCGTACATCACCACTTAATCGAGCAAACGTGATAGATGACCCAGCAAATCCAATAGAAGAAAATTCTACAGTAGGCTCAAGGGGCACCACCGTATTTGCAGAATTTCCAGCATCATAGACCGATCCGGGATATAAAATATAGCGATCTGATTCAAATCGAATCGAGTAATCTATATACACACCTGCTGATTGCACTTCTCCTGCCATAGCGCGATATTGCTGCTCACGCAGATCTCGAATTATGCCATCTCGAGACGCAGAAAACGATGCGTGTTGTTGTCCAGTGAAAATATTCGTCGCTGCTACACCAACCAACATAGCCATGAGAACCATGACGAGCAACGCTTCAATCAATGAAGCACCCTCTGTGCGTTTTCGAAATGACCATGCATGCATATGTTTATATATCTACTTCACTATGGATAATCCCGAGCCCATCTTTTGCATATTTTTGTTGCATTTGCACCAGAGTATCAGGAGAATATTTAGGGAGGGAGAATCCAAATATAGATCCTTTTCCTAATCCTTCGGATATCACCCGAACCGATCCACCATGCATAGAAACGATAGTTTTACTGATATACAATCCAAGCCCTGTACTTTGTGATGCGATAGCATCTGAAGTCCCGCCCGTTCTGAGTGCGCCAAACTTAGTAAATAATTTACCTACATCCGCAGGATCTATCCCAACACCACTATCTTGTACGTCTACCCAAACCAATTGCCCCTCAGATTTCAGTCGAAGATGAATAGTTCCCCCACGGGGGGTAAATTTCATCGCATTGCCGATAAAATTCATAAGAACTTCCTGAATTTTATCTGAATCTATCACCACATCAATCGAGGATTCCAGCGTTTGAATATCCACGATAAGTCCAAGTTCCATAATTTTCGGTTGCACTTCATCAAGAACCGCGCGTGCCAGTCGGACGATATCAACACGGGCTGGCTGCATCGCCATTCGCCCCGATTCAATACGCGAAATATTTAACATGCCGTTCACCAATCGAATTAATCGATTGGCAGAGACTGACGCGCGATCCAAGTAATACTTTTGTTTATCAGTAATTTCTCCGCCTTTCCCAGACAAAGTCATCCATATATACGATCGAATAGCAGTAAGCGGTGTGCGAAGCTCGTGAGATGCTAGGGACACAAATTCGTCTTTGAGTTTATCGAGATCTTTCAACTTGAGATTTGCTTGCTGTAAATCTTGTGTAGCATGATCTACCTCTTCCTGCAGTGTTACGTTAAATCGACGAATTTCTTCGTATGCAAACGCATTCTGTACTGCCACAGCTGCTTCAGGTGCTAATATATCCAACAACGCTAAATCTTGGCGTGAGTATATATCTCCAGATAGTTTCGCACCTAACACAAGCAAACCAATCTGCTCACCATCAGTACGCAGATGAACTACAACTGAGGCTTCAAGTGAGCGTAGTATATTTTTTATACTCTCGTCTTCGAGTTCATCGATATTGAGCAAATCTCGTGTCGTGGTCATGCGTTTTACATCCACTTCATTGAGAGTCGGAAAAGGAGCATAACCAGCACTGAGCACATCCACCACTAGATCGTCTTTTGTTACGATAATCGCGCCTCGACTCAGGCGCAATTGCAAAAGCAACACATCAAGCACCCCATGTGCCACGTCTTCCAACCGAAGCGTCGAGGCCATCACGTGACTTAATGTACTAAGTACCTCATTGGTGTTATATCTACCTTGAAAAAATATTCTATCCGTAAACGACTCTATGACTCGACGTACCGCCTGAAAAGACAAAGAAACCGCAACCACAATGATTATAAGAGCCGTAAGTTCTTGATTGGTGAAGTGTATCTCTAAAAACATTTGACTCAGTAAATATACGGCTATCGGAAACATGAGCGCGGTGAGCCCAATAACCACTGTATACACAACAGCACGAGCCACAAAATAATTTATATCCAAAAATTGGTGTCTGGCTATGGAATAGCTTATACATCCAACGAACACGAGTGTGTACAGCGGAAGCAACGCAACAAACGCCGCATTGTTAAACAAGACCACAAGCACAAGATTGGTGACAAGGAGCGATAAAAACATGAATATAGTTCCTGCCAGAAAAAATCGTATTTGTGATTTTTCTACGCCTCGCGCCCGTCTGAATCTTCCTATCAGCAACAAAAATCCTCCGCCCAAAAATACTAATGTATGAAGTAAAAATGCCGGCATGCCCAACCCAGGACTCGACTTGATAACGCCCTGCTCCAGAGAAACAGAGGAAAATATCAAATTCGACATCGCCATGGGAATAAGAAGTATGGATACAAGAATAGATCCCCAAAAAACTAATTTTGACATGTGCATTTTATTCTTAGGAAACGTATCAACGAGAAAAAAGAAAAACACATTCACCAGCACCGCATTTGCCATAACAGCTCGCACCCAAAATCCTGCGGCAGCATTTGCAGTTTGAATAGTCGCGACATGATTAAACCCTATGTATAATGCGAGAACGAGTGTGAAGCAAAAAAATAACTTTCCCGTTGCGCTTTTTGGATTTTTCAGCAATGTAAATAATCCCAACAGGATATTTCCAACGGTGGCAATAAATACTCCGATTACCTCGAGGGACAGCATATATCTATAGTAGCATGGAAATGCCCAATAAAAGCGTGTGGAGTGATTGAATTAAATCCCAAACTTAACGTGAATATTTTTTTTAAGTTTTTGGAGCCTTTTCTTTTCCGCAACACCCTCTGATAATCCAAACAGTGTATCCATATCAAATACATATCTTCCGCTTTTGATCGACTCTCCCAGTGTGATTCTTTTTATGGTGGTCGCGATAATTCCTCCTGCAATTGTTGCGGTCGACCCAAGCTGCGGCCATGTGCCTATTTCTCTACCTATGGCAAAGAGCGATGTAAGCATAGCGCTGCTATTATGATCTAAACCAACAAGAGAGATTATAAGTCTCGCTTTTTGTAGCGGAGTAAGTGTTGCAAGATTTATATGCTCAATATCAGGAATTCTGCCCAAAAAAAACTTCGTATTTCTCTCTGTGTCATACCGCTCAATGTCTACAATCACGTTTTCTCCTACATCCACAGCCGAAATGAGCGGTATGCGCAAATTGCGAGCAAGAGAGCGCAGCTGTACCTTTCCTTCTAGGTCGTCTATTTCGTCGACAATACAATCAACTCTGGGTTTTGTTCTACAAAATGCTTCCATCAGTTTTCCTTGGGTTTTTGTGAGCGTATGAACGCTCACGTAAGGGTGCATATCCATCACGATATTTTTGATGACATCTACTTTTCGTTTTCCAATCGTAGACCAGCCTAAACGAAGGCGATTGAGATTCGATGGAGAAATAATATCGGGATCTGCAATTTTGATAACTTGTGCGCGAGAAAGCATCATCCATGTCAGTGCGGCATGGCTTCCCACAGACAATCCAAAAAATCCAACCGTAGTGCGCGCGAGCTTTTGTTGCTCTACATCTGTAATTAGTAGTTTATTTCTTGTCGTACTAGTGAGCATCATCGCCTGTTCTATACTTTCTTGTTTACGCGGATGCAAAGATAATATATTTTGATAAAACACACGCGCTTGTTTAGAAAATTTTCCTAAATTCTCAAGCTCTTCGAGAAGCTCGTCCTGTTGATTTTTTTTCAGGTGAATCATATTATGCAGTTTTTTTAGTTTGACCTTTGGGAAAATATTTTTTGTGTCCATGAGGATATACTTGCACCTTTGGATGTACCTTTTTCCCCATGGTCTGTACTATATAGCTATACTCAGTATTTACTCGAGAGACCTCCGATACAAAAATCTCTTCAATGAGATCTCTTCGTAATGTTGGTGAAATATTTTCTGTTCGAGCCTCAACACGTAAAATTAATTGCTGATTCTGTTTGGAATCATATTGGATATCCAATAAAAATCTTCCAGAAAGCACGTGAGTAAGCTTTGGATGATCTGTGACTTTCTGTACATGTTCGGTATAAATATTTGCGCCATATAATTTCACCATAAATTTATCTCGACCAAACAAATAGACAAAAGGGAGTTGCCAAGGGTAAACTTTTTCCAACGATAATTTTGTTTTAGCAGGGATACTATGTATCAGCGTGTCATATTCATAGACTCCTCCCGTATCGTGTATGTTGTAACGAATCAGTGGACAACCGCCATTTTTGGTTATACAAAGCTCTCCGTTCACCGGCTCAAAATATATCTGCGTCGGATCATATTGGTACAGCGATGGCAATCGTGTGTCATAAAAAATACGGTTCGTTTCATCGTTTCTTACGATCCATTGACGCAATCCCACTGACAACGGAGTTTCAAATCCCATAAGCGCAGCATCAGCAGAACCGTAGAGATTTATCATCGTCGAATATTTTGCTTTACTTTCTACCATTACTCGTATGTATTCTCGCCAACTCTCAGTAATACCTTGACCAGTCCCAAGCAAACGCAATGAAAGACCTTTATGAAGATTTTGTGCTACCAGCGCTTCCACCACTTCCTTCAAAAATGGTGTGTGTCCCGTTATCACAGTTTGTGCAAAATGCCTAGACATGTCTCGTACCACAGAAATTACTGCCTCCAAATTATATCCAGGACTCATAAGGGTGATCGGATACCCTTTCCATATAACCAGTTGCATAGCGGTAGAAGTAAATGTGCCAGCAATCCAGTTTCCAAGAGCAAAACCATTTATAAAAAGGGTGGATTTTTTATCTGCATCAAAAATTGTGCGCATAAAAAATTCATGTTGCACTGCTCCATCGATCTCATGAGCGAGGGTACGCGGCCAGTAAGAAGGTTTTCCAGTCGTGCCAGAACTTGTAGATATCATATGGGCGCCTGCTACATGTCCATCCCACATGCGTTCAGATAGCGAATATTTTTCTATATAGTTTTCTTTCGTCGTGAGGGGAACCTCAAGAAAATCTTTTAACGTGATAATCTTTTCATGATGGATTGCATGCAACGTTAAAAATTTTCTGTATGCAGGAACTCGCTCTGCAGCATCATGAAAAAGCGTCAGTACTGCACGATGTGCACGCTTTGTTAGACGATTGCGTTGGCTGGTTGATTGGGGGTATTGACTAGTCTTGGTCAACCAACGACTCAACAAATTCTTGCTTGATGATGTCATAGACGACTCGTTTAGGATAAATGCGCAAATACTTTTGTTCGAAGTAGTGCGTTTAATTCACCGTTTTTTATTTTCTGGGCAATACCTTCTATTTCACGATGGAGCGGTCGTTCTTTGGACACATAGGAAACATGTTGACGAACAAACTCATACACTGGACGAGTGCGTGGTGCCAACATTTCTGGACCACCTCGCAAATCCACGGCTTGAGCAACAGCAATCAGGTTCATCGCCAAAGAATATCGTAATAATTCCAAATTTGTTTGTGCCATTATTGCTGACGTTAACGAATGCACGGTGATATCTTGATTGGCTTCTTCGTGAATACCAAACAATGTTGTGACTGGTTGTGCCAACGTCATGGCATACACTTCAAACATACCCGACTGTAACTGCATCCCCTTAAACGAACATGATGATATAGCCGCTTTATCCGATAAATTGGCGGGAAGTCCGTTATTTTCATGAGGACTAACCAGTCTATGAAGATGACGATCATTTCGTTTTATAAGACGGGTAATAATTTTACGCATAGAATCGAGTACCTCTCCCATATGCTGTGCAATAAAATTTCCCCCACTCACCCACTGCCATGGTGTTTCACCTTTTGTCGCGTATTCTGGAGGAACCCAGAGAGGATTATCAGAGACAGAATTAGCATTTATTTCTATCGTCTCAATAGCCCACGCAAGCATCTCTCGATTTACTCCTTCAGCTTGTGAAATACACCGGAGGCTATATGCATCTTGCACCTTAACCCCTGCATCTCGCACATGATGGCCGGCCATTTCTTGATACGCCAATTTACTGCCACGAAGCAGCTCTCTATACAAATCTGCTAGCTCCTTCTGTCCTTTATGCGGACGTACCTGTGCTAACATGGGGTGAAACGATCGGTCGGAACCCTTCAACACTTCGACAACCATCGCGCCCAACACATCAGAAATGAGTGTGTAGGAAACTAAATCTGCAACAACCAGTGCTGCTGCCGCAGTGGAAAAATTATCTCCATTCACCAGCCCCAATCCCGCCTTGGGCTCTAGCTTAAGTGCTGGAATACGCTTTGCCGAAAGTAATTTTTTTGCCTCAAATTTTTTCCCTGTTTTATCCATTACTTTCGTACCCGCCAACTGTCTTGCCGCAGAAAGCACTCGAGAATTATGCGCCAAATCGCCCGAAGCGCCCAAACCCCCATACGCATTGACCACTGGTGTGACACCTGCATTTACCATACGTCGATAGATATCCAAATCTCCAATTCGCACAGCACTTACTCCATTGAGCAACATGTTGACGCGTATAACCATAGCGGCACGCACAATATCAGAAGACAACTCTGGCCCCACTGTTATATCTGTATGTACAATACTTTCGGATATCGCTTGTGCCTGCTCATAGCGTTCTTTTTTTGTACCTTTATTTACCACTACTTCCGCTCGTGCTCCGTATCCCGTGTTGCACCCATATATCGGAACTCCGTTATACACCTGCTCCATCATGTGCTCATATCCTGTTTGAATTTTTTGTAATATTTTTTTATCTTTGGTGAATGTGATTGGACGCATCCTACGCGCAACAGCGACAATCTCCGGCATGGTAAGTGTTGTACCACTTAACGTCACAGTCGAAGGGGCACTCGCAAGCGCTTTATCAAAAGAAATAAGATCTATGTACTTGGTAGTCGTTATAGACATAACAAAATTTTTATAGGTCAGAAAGAAAAACTATTATAACAATTCATTTACAAAATACACATCTGCGTTTTTTCTAATTTGTACTTTGCACACACACACTATACTATATTGATATGGCAAAGCGTATTTTAATCATAGATGACGATACATACATACGAGATCTCTATCAAGAGATTCTCACCGGAGAAGGATATGAGGTAACCATCGCCAAGGACGGAGAAGAGGGTCTTTCTCACTTAACCAGCGGTGGCTTCAACGCAATACTATTGGACATCATGATGCCAAAACTTGATGGTATCGGTGTACTGTCAAAAATAAAAGAGTCACCACCCCAAACTCCAAACGGTCCAATCATCATCCTGACCAATCTTGATCACGACCCAATTCTTGCACAAGCACTTTCTTTAGGGGCAGCAAAATATTTTCTAAAAGCAGATATGCTTCCACCAGTGCTCATTGCGAGAATCAAAGAAGCCATGGGAGATGCTTAGTGTAGACTGCCCACTTGTCCGATAAGTCCATATATTGGAGCAATAATGGCCATCATCATACCTCCCACGATCACTCCCACCGCAACAAGGATAACCGGTTCCAGAAGTGTCACGACATACTGAAGCGATGTAGATACCTGATAATCAAAATATTCCCCTAGGTCTTCCATGGATTTTTCCAGTGTTCCACTTCGCTCACCCACTTCGATAATTTTTACCATAAGCGAAGGGACAGCTTTCTGTCCATGAAGCCCATCTGCTACTCGTTTTCCTGTTCCTACATATTGGCGTGCACGAGCAATAGCCGCGGCTACTTCTGGTTTTACCGCAATATGCTCTGCTAATTCTAACGCGGTGTATAGCGGAATCGCGGAATTGAGAAGCAAATACATACTTCGACAAAACCTAGTCAGATCTATTTGTCTTGCCATAACCGAAACATATGGCAAACTCAGAAGCACTTGTGTTACTAATTTTTTCTGTCGTTTGTATATGATAATCAGAAGAAGTATCACAACGGCTGTCACTACTAATGTGGGGACGGTATAATTTACGATCAAATTAGACAGCGAGATAAGTATTCTTGTGGGAAGTGGCAACTCAACCCGAAGGCGCGTAAATACTGTAGCGATTTTTGGTATCACAAACGTGAGCAATAACAATAGCACTCCACAAAAAACCACAAAAATAATTGTGGGATAGGTAAGGGCGGATTTAATCTTATCGGTAAACTCGATATCTTTTTTTATCGTATTTTTAATATCTTTTAAAACGACATCTATGGTTCCCGACTCCTCAGCCGCTTTGATAATAGCCACTGTAACCGGGTCAAATACATTAGAAAATTTTAATAAGGCGGTATGAA
>JAGORV010000013.1 GCA_018062625.1 Candidatus Woesebacteria bacterium | reverse complement strand
AGGAAAACAGTTTCTCAAACTGTATGATAAATTTTATTTTGATAAACAATCGCCCGAACAGAAGAAAGTACTGAGGAAAGTGCGCCCTATTATAGAGAAGCGGGCAAAAGCGCTGGGATGGGTGGCTACAGGGGTTGAGGTCGCAGCTGTAGCAGGAGCCGCTGTATGGGGATTTCAGAGGCTGAAAAAGGGCAATATTTCGATACCAACACACGCACCTATGACAGAGGCTCCAATGACATCATCAGCTTCTACATTTAGGAGAGTGTCAGTACCACAAGATCATCCAAGAGTGGATAGTTATGAAACATTAAGGCAGGGTAGAGAGCGATATCAATGGACTAAACATACCCTGCTTCCTGATGATGCAGTTGATAGACTTCGAAATAGAGAGGCAGACATACAAGCACTCATGGCGACAATGAAAAAAGATCACAATTTGCTTGATGATGATATCCTTTCGGCGTTTGCACGAGCATGGATTGGGTTTGAACATTCTGCAGACATGACAGATGAGCAACTTAATCAGGCGAGGTTTTTAGGAGATTTTCTCCAATTTGGAGGATCAAAATTTGAAGAACTCATCGCAAAGCTTAAAATGAATTTACCAGATCAACATATGTATGCATTTCAACGAGAATACGATCCAAAACAAGCCTTACGTATTGCCCAACAAATATTTAGAGAATATCATCAGAGAGAAAAATGGTGGCAAAAAGATAGGCCTGACATGGAGCAGACTTTTGGGTTGTGGGGGAAATTGCAGTTTGCTGCGCTTGATTTTTTACTTAAAAATAGGGGTACTAATGGCGTGCATGATGATCTGCGCATGGGAATGTTACGAGATGCGTGGAACGAGCACGGTTGGGTATTAGAACAACCGAGAGATTAGCAGTCTAAATGTTTTAATTGCTAATGTTAGCAGTTATTTATTGTGAGTGATGATGCGGGAAATATTCTTTCGGTAGATATGTTATTTAGAACGACGTAGTAACATAATCACCATAATTGGAAGACACACCATTCCAAAATATTCTAATAATTGCGGGAGAAACAGTATCCTATAGATTGCTTCTTGATTGGGAATTGGCCAACCGTTTTCCCAATTATTTACCTTCACATGATTAGGTAGTGCCTTGCCAAATACAAATGGAAATACTTTTTGCAGGCTGTTATACGAAGTGACATCGTATGCGTACCAACCTCGATCAAATGATTGTGCAAGGGTGAGCATAGGTTTTTCGATTGATGTATCGGTCGTCTTTACCTCATAAACCCAAGGTAGTGGATGGGTAATGGTCGCCATCATTGGTGAGGAGTTGTCATACGTTGCTACACGTATTGGTGTAACAGCGTTGTTTTTGTATAGCCGAATATCTCCCAGATCGTTGATCGAAGTATAGCGATTGCTCGACGTATTTTTTATCGTTAACAAATATTCAAGTTCTGAAGCGAACGAGCTGGGGATATGGTATCGATACGTATGCATAGTCTTTGAGATTGGGAGAAGGATGTCTAGACCTACTTGGCGTTCTTTGTTGGTGAGCGATATAGATAGCGGGCTACCCGTGATGTTTCTTGTGGAGATTTCGAGTGTATACGGATTGGAAGTATTTATGCTACCAAAAAGTGCGTTTATACAAGAAGATGTATTGGTATTGAATAGGCGCACAATAGACTCATCGCTGTGCGTGTACGACCATTGCGCGTCGGATTGTTCCGTGGTTGGTCCACATGTAACCCCAGTAAGTTCTGAAGCAGATACCGTGGCGACCGCCTCAAGCATGGGGTCAAATGACACCATTTCAATGGGTTCACCTCGTTTAGAAAACGGCTCGGTCAGTAGCGTTGGTACAGTGGCTGGGCGTGCGCTGTCTGTGTAATACGTGCCGTATAGAGCATATGCCGAATCGTAATCCGCATAATATGGAATTGGGTGAATATTGGGTGGATTTGGCAATATAGATATAAAGTTTTCTGGCTTTTTTTGTGTACGTTCAAATATCGTGATTGGGAGGATATGTGGTCCTGTGTATGTTTTTTTCTTGATATAGAGCGGGCTTTGCTCAAGGTATGAGAGATAGTCTAGTGACGACTGAAGTGCGCGTTGATTTCTACAATGCGTAATATTTTGATCATAGAGAATGTAGCTCACGTCGTATTTTGAAAATATCTGTTCTACTTCTTCATAGCGTTGTTGTCGAAGTGCGCGACTTAGCTCCCAATAGTAATTTTCATTATTTGCACTCCATACATCAAATGCACGAGCCATAATTGGATGTTTTACCCCATACCATAGAAATCCTGAACCGAAGTGTCCCCATTGATAGTTGTACCAACCCTCATTACAGTCTTGTGGGAAGTCCGCAATTCTCCCATTTGGGAGCGTATTGAGGTAGGTAGTGAATTGTTTATATACAGTTGGGGTCGTGACAAATAATTTAGAATATATGAGATTTCCTCGAAATACAGGCATCGCATAGATGATAAGGAAAAAGATGGCGATGGTCGTGGCTATAGTTGTTGGAATTTTTTTGTACTTCGATATGACCGCGAGAATGTACAGGAGTCCAATACTGATCGACATGCTATAGAAAAATGCCATGTTGATACTGAATTTGGTAAACGTGGTGCGAAATGCTTGGGCAAGAGCCGGGGAGTGAGATTGCAAAGCCTGAATAATGTTGGTAAATGGTGGTGTATCTATAGCAAGGTTTCCAAACGTATAGATAGCGGCTATGCTCAAGCCAAAAGCGATAGTGTGACGTTTTGTGGTCATGCTTATGATGACACCGATTACCGCGAGTATGAAAAAGCCATATCCTATGATTGGGATGAGTGGGGATGAGAAGTGGTTTATCCATGGAGACATAATCGGTCCACCGAGTTCATTGCTACTCCAATAGAGTCCCTGAAGTAGTGCAACCTTTGATAAGCTACCATACTGAATACTTTTTGTAATAAATTCTGGCGTAGAAATGATGTTGTTATATGCACTAATATAATCTTTTGATTGGGTCAGAGAAAAGTATATGACACTGCCCAGCCAATAGAGATTTCCAACTATCGTCGCAGTCCAAACGGAAAACACCGTTTTCCAAGTAGACCATGTACCTTTGTGTATCCAAAGAAACCCAGCGCTTATACAAGCAAGTGAAGCGACGTACGATAAAAATAACGACGGTATAAATCCTTGCGTGGAACTAAGTACAGACAGTATGAGGAGCCAAAGGATTCGTTTGCCACTTCGTTTTTCAAATACACGCATCACCGCGTGTATCAACCACGGAAGTGAAGCAAACTGCACAGTAAATGCCTCTAGTGGCAAGTAGAACGTTTGTATAGATCCTAGGTTAAATAGGTAGTATAGGGCAGCGACGAGGCTTATGTACCAATGGGAGTGGTCCAGTGTGTGCTCTGTGAAAATGTGTGTGAGAGTCTTCGCAGACGCCCATATCATACCAAGGCCTCCGAGATAGTAGCACAACAGCACAAAAATCATACGTAATAATTCCAAAGGCAATACGTATGATAGGAGTGCGATCACAAGCGTATGCGGGAGTGTAGCGGCAAATCCATGACCTCCTACAACTCCCGTGCCATAGTATTCTTGCCATCCGCTAGCAAGTCCGCGGGTGATGTTGAGTGGAATGTTCTGTTCTGGATAGAGACCATCCCAGCCCATTAGGTTACCAGACGAATGGAAATTGGTAAGTAGTATAAAGAAAAATATCGCGTGATAAATAGCTAAAGTGATCCACATTGATGCACTTGTATTATTTTTCCAGCCACGATGTAAAAGATTGGTGTGCAGATTATTCATAGGTTATGTATATGCCATCTTTGCGTTCATCATAGATAGATCCAGTTGTGTGCATCGAATTTGCTGTGCATTCTCCCAACAGCTTGGGTAAATCTAACGGAAGCACATACGCTTTTGTACACTTGCTGTTTGTTTTGTATATCGCGCTTGTAGGGTGGTCTGCATCATCACCATTGGTGCGATCGACAAATATTTCTGGTAATGGCGTGTAGAGAGTAGGTGCATGGGTTAATACATATGTAGCAATTGGCGTGTGCTTCAAGCTGTTGGTAAAGTCGGGAGCTAACCATCCGTTCATAGAAAGGATGAGGCTTTGTGTGAGTATATATATGGCGAGAACGCCATATCCTAGACGTCTTTTTACCTGTGCCAAGAGATCCAATATCATAAAGATCAAAAATGGTGTGAGAAACACAATGTGTCTGCTAGGTCCGAAACCTGCTGTTCCATAATGAAATGCAGGATTTGTTTGATAGAGAAATGCAGTAATAAGTAGAAATATACTGAGTACTATCGTCGGTATACGAACTTTTTTGAAAGACCATATGGCGACGATCATCCACGCGATGATACCCATAGGGATATACCAGAAAATACCAGTATTTATATCGAAGAGTTGGCTGAAAAGCTTTTCTACTCGGAGGTTTTGTATGCCAAAGCCATACAGTAGTGTCCACCCATCACGAAGCTTGGTCCATGGAGTAAGCACGCCAAAGGCCCAGTAGTTATAGATATATGGAACGGATAGAATTCCCATAAGCCAAATACTTGCGGTTATAGTCGACTGTAGAGAAAAATGAGATTTATTTTTATGTAGTATGATCCCTTTCCATATGGTTGCTGTGGCCATGAATGCCATTCCTGCAGAAAGCGCTAGTAACGGTTGGCTGTGCCATGATGCAAATGCCGTGATGTATGCAGCGGGCCAATACCGTTTTACACTGTATAAATAGGCTGCAAGCAGTAGCAGACAAAGCACCCACGCATCTGGACCGGGCCACGATAAAAATGAAATGAGGGGGGAGAGCAGTACGAGCACAAACAATATAAGTCGTTGTTTATATTCTCGTAGTGAAGCGCATAGGAATGAAAGTGTGAGAATAAGTAGCACACTGTTTGCTATCGGAAACACCATTAATGGATTGTATCCAAGGGCTTCTAGGGCAATTCTGACGGGAGTGATTATGTAAGAATAGGCGATAAAGTGCATGGAATATCGCAGTCCAGAAGGACTGGGAACATTGTAGTAGATTGGGTTGTCAAAATAGGCTGGATGCACAAGGGTGATTAGATTATTTTTGTCGTTATCGCGAAGCTCAGGAGAGAAATGATTTTTTACTGATTCAGTAACACCGAGATAATTTGCTATATCGCCGGCTTGTTGTGGGGTGTAACTCGTCAAAAAATACATGAACAAGAGAATGCTGATGCATCCAAGTGCTATCCATGGGAGCAGTCTCTTCATATA
Source organism: Candidatus Woesebacteria bacterium (assembly GCA_018062625.1). GTDB lineage: Bacteria > Patescibacteriota > Microgenomatia > UBA10105 > UBA927 > UBA927. The sequence continues at coordinate 11,542 of JAGORV010000013.1, read as the reverse complement.
GATTTAGTATACCCAAATTGTGGTTGTGGCACGAGTTCGGGTTGGGGTGCGAAGATTACCCGTTCATAGTGTTTCCCAATGACGGAATACGATCTGGCTTTTGCGATAATACCTGCGGCTTGTATAGATTTCGCTTTTTTACCATTTTTCAGAACGCTCTCGATGGTTGCTCGTAGACTTTTGGCGTTTAGCGCAAATGAAAGGTCCTTGGCGCTAAGTCCGGTCTGAAGAAGTGCGTCCTTGATATCATGAGTTTCTAAGAGTGTATCCACAGCTTCAGAAACGATGAATGGTATACCATGGGAAAATATCAGAGATAGTGCGCCAGATGCGGTCATGAGATGGCGATAGGGAAGTACCAGTAAATCTGATGCGCCCATGTAATCGCGGATGGCACTCTGAGGCACATATCCCGTGATGGTAAGATTTTTCATAGTTCGTGCTTTTTGCATGAGTTGGGCATAGTACGTTTCGTAATACGCGCGTCCCGCAAGTGTCGGGCTTTTGCCTCCCGCGATCACAAACCTGACTTTTTTCCCAAGGATTTTTTGGGTGTCTGATAGGAGTCTCACAAACTCATCTGCGCCTTTAAACCAATTGATATAACCAAAGAATGTAATGATGTATTGATCGTTTTTAAAACCTAATGCCCTGCGTGCTGCATCTTTTCCAATTGGACGCACCCGTGTGTCGACGCCGTGCGGAATGGTTACAATAGATTCTTTATACAGGTATTTACTCAGATCTTCCCGTAAAAATTCCTCCAACACCACAATGCGATTGGTAGCCAAAGGAAGGCTTTTATAAAACAGTTGAAAGATATTGTTGTAGGTATCTGCTTTCATTTGATCATAGGGGTGCGTGAGGTCTAGCCCTACATGTCCATGAAGCTTGCGTATATCGGTCACGACATGGTGAAGCGTCATAGTAATGTCATATTTGATTATCCGAAGCATGGCTAGAAAGCCTATCATGACCGCATTATTTATCATGCCACCGTAGAGTGAGAAGTCGTATTGTACAAGGAGTTTTTTGACGTTTGGAACAGCGTGTAATGCCTCCGCAAGCTCTGCATACATAGAGATAGATCCATTTTTAAAGCATCGAATTACCAAGGTATTTTTTTCTCGATAAATCTCGGGAGATGTATCGTATTCACAGAAAACGATGGTCTTGTTTCGCATGTTTGAAACGACATTTTTGGCATAGGAAGCCACGCCACTTTTTCCTGTAGAGTACAGTTCGCCCCGATTGGGGTAACTCGTAAGTACGGCAAGCGTATCCGGTTTGTTAAACAGGTTGAGTAAGTATTTTTGATGGAAAAACATTGTGTTTTTCATAGATTTTATTATTATTTCCGTTGTTCTCAGAAGACAAGTCTTGTCTTCTAGGGACAACGGCATACAGGGATGTATAAAACAAAAAATTTCGAAAGCAAAGCTTTCAAAAGATTTTATTTTTTCGCTTGCGCGAGCCAATTTGTCCGACCTAAATCTGGTCGAGGTCTCTTAGGTCCTCGACCAGATTTATAGTAGGTCAGCCAGAATGGCTATTAATCGTTCTTGCTGTGATAGGTCATTTCATCCACGGCGTGGTGTCCATCCAGCAGGTAGCGCAGGTCATCGGCGTAGAACTTGTATGAACCGCGAGTGGCGACTTCCGTGCCTCCCGGGCCAATTTGACCAGCTTCGAGCCAGAGTTCAATGTAGCCAGATGAAACAGCGGGTACGCAGAATTCCTGCCAATAATGAACCTCAGCGGTGGCGTTTGCTTGACCCTTGTGCGGGCTTTTCCATAAAGCGTTGCCATTTGCGAAGGTCCAGTTGTTCAGCATTCCGCCCAGAACTGCGACAGCATCCATTGAGTTGGTTACCACGGTCTCATCGAGTCCGGGCGGTGTCCACGCAGGGTACACATTGCCGGGCCATGTCTGATACGGACCAATACGCCCAAAGTACGGGACATCGGCGCGACCAGAGTTTTGGTTGCGGTAACAGCGACCAAAATGGTTCTCGAGAGCCACGAGTAACGCAGGGTCTGCAAGGCGCTTGCCAGCATCTGATGCGAGATAGGCGGGCATCCAGCGAATGCTCAAGCCGTGTTCAGTCAGGACGACAGTGACCAGAGGGTCATGCGTATAGAACATGATGACGCCATAGTTTACCGAGTCAACAGTGACTTGGTAGCCGTTTTCTGTTAGGTCCAGATTCACCTTACCGTAATATTCGGGTTTGAATTCAAGGACCCAAAGAGCGGGTTCCCATGAAGCCGATTTACGTTCAAACATCTGGAGCATGTCGCGGGTGAGACCAAAGTCTTTCAGGACTTGGTCGTCAGACGGCGGATTGGCGCTTAAGCCGGTCCAGTTCGTCGTGAACTTCACGAACGTACCATCGCCATTGGTATACACTTCTTCCGTTGTGTTGGCGCCTTGTGTAGCGTTCGGCTTCACAGGTTGAGCGTTTATGGCTTCAATCGTGTTCTGAGCCGTGACATCAACAACATTAGGCGTTTGCGTGGGCCACGTGACCGTCGGCAACGTCAAACCACAGGAACTCAACGTGACAAGCACGATGAGGGAGAGCACCTTCGGAAGAAGGTTTTTGAAAATTGAGCTAGACATTTCTGCCTCCTTTTGCTCATTGATAAATATAGGATATCTAACCAGAAAGACTCCGATTAGACTGACAGTGAACTTACAACGTACTTGTCGTACAACTTGCAAAGTTACCCCTATTTACACCACCTCCTTTACGAGTGGATTTCTGCTCGGTGATTGCTCGTCGGCAGACTATTCGTTCTTGTTGCGATGTTTTACGTGAGACCAGATGGCCATCATGATAGTTCCACCAATTAGAAAACCTACACCCACTTCTCGTTTAGCTGAGTTCTGCATGATTAGAAACAAGCAGAGCGCCAGATAGATAAGGTAGATGAGCGGCGGAAACTTGATGCCCAAAGCCTTTAGGATCAGGTTAAGGTCACTAAGCAATCGCTTCATGATTGGGCATTAGAGCATTTTGGCTCGGAATGAATTGCAGGTCATGGAGTTGATAATAGAACACTCCATTACAAGCAAAACCCGAAATCACAAGGTCGCCAAATACTTGACCTTCAAATTCCATAATGAAGCGAAAGTTTGCTTCGTCTCCGTTAGCCATCGGATTCGGATGGATTGGCATTGGCGCGCCGTTATTGATACTGATTTCCACGAATCCATTTGCGAAGCTTAGCCACGCAAGTACCTGTCCTTGATAGAGAACGGGCGTGCCACTGGTTAAGGTAGCGAACTCGCCGGTCCGTCCACAAACAGTTATGACAGACGACACCGCAGGAGTCGGCTCATAGAAGACAAGCGATAGCGTGCCTGCGATGAGTACTCCGACTAAGACTAGCGCTGCAATGATTTGGATCATGCGCGTTTGTTTCTTCTCTTTCGTGAGTTGTGCTTTATTTTTCATTTGAGATCCCCCTATGGTCTGCATGCAACTTCGTCAGATAGCAAAATTACATCGCCAGTCATGACGTTTGAGGCATAAATAAGATCTTGGTCGATCTTATTTACACGAAAGTCTGTTCCGTTTGGTACACCTACAAGCCCCACCTTTCCAGTGGTATAGGTTTGTATGATCAAATCGCCGGTCCGTGATCTGAAGGAATATGTTTTCCCTTCTTCTGGTTCGGGCCAGCAATCGGTTGCAGTTAGTGTACTCAACGGTATGAAGGGTGTCATCGACAGTTCGACAACTTCGTCTTCGAGCATGACATGCGTGGAATCCACATAGGTCAATTCTGTAAAATTGTGCACCCAAGCGACAGGCAAGTCAGTAACTTCTTCAAATGCCAACGCGCCATTTCCATGTTGAGCGAAGTACGTATATTTCTGTCCAGGCACAATAATCATCGGCTCGATATAGATGCCGTCACCAGTGCCGATTGTGTCGTGTAAATCCGCATCGAACAGCAAATCTGCACAACTTACCTCGATCCAGTCTACGTCAACGGTGTTGATCGTGAGACCTTCGTCCAAAGGTGATAGGCACAAGCTTTGTCCATAGTTCAGGACGCTTTGATGATTCAGCACAGATGTGCGAATGTAGCCGTTGGACGGGCAGTTGACGATGGAGCCATCAGCTTTTTTCAGAGATTTAACGAAGATTGAATATCCTCCGTCTTCTCCCATGGCGAATTGTTCCATGTTGCATGCCTTGTATTCTGCTTTACTTAGCGCTGTGCCCGTTGATATGAGCGAAACGCCTGCGTAACAGATACGGCTCAAAATATAGCCCATTGCAACGATAAAAACTCCGAGCGCGATCCAAAATCGTAATGGTCTTGGTCGTTTCATGATTTTCGTCTTGTCTCCTCTAATTTTTCATTGGGTTTTGACCAATGAATTGGATAGGTTACCTCGCAATGCGAGGGTCGAGCGAGTATTTTTTGTTTTCCTTTCCTTTCTTTTCTTTCTGAGTTTTTGTTGGATTTTTATGAAATCATTATGTAAATATCCCCCGATATATAATGCATTTCGTCTTGTATTTCCCCCAAAATTGTATTTCTCTTACTTATTTCTTAATTCTTTCTTATTTTCTTTGTATATTTCCCCGCAACATACAGAAATGTTTCTGTACATAGTGGGGAAATATACGGTCTTACTCGCGTCATCCAAAGGAGAACGCTCATGTTAGTCCGCGCCGTGTTAATTCCGCGTTACGTATTATTAAGAGATTTTCCTGTCCAGCAATACAAAAGACGAGATACAACACGCTTTCGCGTGTAAATATCCCTGTCCTCAAGAGGAGCAGGTTTTTATAAGTAAACTTCTCTCTCCATAGAGCGCGTTCTCATCCCTGTCCCCGTAAAGGGGACAAGTCTAAGTACGCTTTTTCTCTACGAATCGAAAAAGCTACTTATCCCTGTATGCCTTGTTAAAGAGCTATTGAACAGATGTCGTAGTCATGCAGTGCAAATACTGCAGTACGAGCATATGTTCGAAACCGTGTAATCTTAGGATTATCCCCGGAAATGAATCCCGCCACATCGTGCTGTTGGCCTGCCGTCCGCAAGCTCGACACGACGAGACTCATTCCCAAGGGTAACTGTCGACCAAGTAACAATTAACTTTTAACGAAAGAAAATTATCTTTGTCAATTTGTGAATTTGTTACTTGTTAATTTGTTAATGAACAAGTCTGCCTCAATACAGAAACCATTTCTGTATTCAGAGAGACTGGCATGACGTGTAACCCAAGGAGGGTGGTGGCGTCATGCCAGGATAGAGATTGTAAATATTTTTAGTTAGCTATTTGCCTTCCTTTTTTTGCACAAGTCCTTGCGGGCGTGTGAAAATAGAAATTGCTGTTCAGAACGCCTATGGTTTGGCAGTTGCTGTACCAGCAAGCGTCGGTGTAGACGTTTTTGTAGCTGTAGCGGTAGGCGTGTTGGTGATGGTTGGCGTTGCTGTTGCCGGACGTGGGCATTGGATATACAAAAATCCACCCGCGTAGTTGGCTTTCCAGCATTTATCAAAGTCTGTAACCGTATTCGGGTCGACTGCAAATCCTTTGATCATGCCAGTTTTTTGGTCCATCATGTAGGTCCAAGTCCAGCGATCATAACCATCTTTTTTGCCCAAATAAGCGCCGTATGACTTTACTCCACCGACTTCATAGTGCCAGCAAAGCGTGCTTGTGACTGTTACCTGATACTTCACCGCATCAAATTTGATTTGTGTGTTAGATTGATGCGGATCTTCAGCAGGGCAATGGGCTTCTCTCGTCGGTTGACCGTTGCTGGTGGGCGTGACGCTAGGTGTAATGCTCGACGTGACGTTCGTTCCCGCAGGAAGTGTCGTGGTCGGGCTAGGCGTCATCATGGTCGTTGTAATGGTTGGCGCTGTTAATTGCTGACCACTCGTTGCTGGAGTTCCAGTCAGAAGCTCTTTCATGATTTGATCTGGAATACGAATCCATACCCACATATAGAGCGTGGTGGAGTCATTGATCGGGCAGAAGACCGAGAGTTGTTCTTCAAGGTCAAAATGGCCCACATCATTCCAGTTAGAAGTCAGAACTTCACTGTGCCCGTTGTACCTGTAGCATGTAAGATCGTCAGTCTTGCCTGCTGATGCGCCGTTTACTTCATGAAGGTTGATCCACAGTTTGATGTTATTGTTACCATCATTAAAGATCTTGGATTTCAACGTATACTGTTGATCATTTATCTTCAGTGCCATGATGTCGAATTTATCAGCGTTGGTTTTTCCGACAACCGATTCGAGTTTGTCTGCGGCAAAAACATATTCTCCCCATGAGAACTGTGTCTCTGTTTTGGACATTGTCGGAATTGACATGACGGTGGGTTCAGGTGTTGTTGCGGGCGCTGGTGATCCACATGCAGTAAGCACGAGACCTATTACGACGAGCAAGCCGAGAAGTTTCATCAGCTTTTGTCTAGATTGTTTGGACATGAGGTTCTCCTATTCATACCTTGTCTAGTAGTTTGAGGCCGAAGTTGAATGCTTCTGACCTTTGGTTATGAGTGCTTTTGGCACTTTCAAATACGATCCTTGCCCCCTTGTTGGGAGAAGGTTAGGTAACACACCGCGAGAGCGAATCTCGAGCGATGTTTGAGTACGTTTGCACGTACGGATAAAAGAGTTTTTAGTTGTATTTTTTCTTTTTTGTTCTTGGTTTCCTTTTTTGAATTAACGGATTGCGTTAAATTTATTTCCCCGAGAACGCGAGATGAGATAATAGCTTTGTATTTCTTTCTTTTTTGTAAATTTCCCCGTTCTACACAGTGGGCAGTCCTGTGCAGAGTGGGGAAATCTACGATTAGAAATACGTAGCATGTTCTCCAAATACAATATTTCCCATGTCAAACAAACCCGCTTTGTGTCGCGTCATTTGTTTTATATTTACTATCTCTATGTAAAAGTGCCTCAGGTCGTTCTCGGTTTTACCGCAAATGGTAAAGTGAGAATCTTCCCAAGATCCGTGGGTGTCTCCACACTGGAGAAACGCACGCTTCCTGATTATTGACATCAGGTCTATGGATTCCTGTTTATCCTTCGTAGCTCATACCTGCCGATATGAGCGAAGTAGGACCAAAAATCCATAGACCCAGTGTCAGATTTTCTATTTTCCTCAATACAGAAATTGTTTTCTGTGCTGGGGAAAAAGCTTGACGTCAACGGCCCTGTGTTAGGGTGATTGGCGTCAAGCCATAAATAGGAGAGTGTGTATAGGTTATTTAAATGCTGTGTTGTAATACACGAGATTTTCACCTTGACCACTGGTCACAGAGAACAGCCAGTTATTTATTAGTCGTGGCGCTTTGAACCACTTGTTCTCGATATGGTAAACAAAACATTTATCCCAATCAAAAGTGGTTACCCCAGTAATCGCAACAGTGCAACCTTTGTATGAACCAATTGGCTCTAGCGTTTGTATGGCATCAGTGAACTCGCCAGATCCAATTTTTGTTTTAGAGTTGCTTATGATGTAAAGTTCACCATTTTGCACACTTGCCACCGATTGATAGGTGCTAACGCCGTTAGCATCGTAGGTTGCTTCGGTATACACACTGGTCCAGCTTAAACCATTTAAAGTGCCAGATGCCGTTGTTGCCGTGCTTGCCACTGGTGTATCCGTCAAAGTAGACGTAAACGCAAGCGTTGGGCTGGACGTAGCAGTAAAAGACGCTGGCGTTGCGGTCAGTGTTTCTGGTATCGCAGTCAACGTTTCGGTTGGTAATATACTTGTTGCAGTAAACGGTGGCGTCAGTGTAAATGCTGGCGCTGGCGTAGCACTTGACTCGATTGTTTGTGCTATCGCCGCCGCTTGTTCTGCTGCCATCCGATCTGGAATGTAGATCTCATGATACCAACGGAATGACACAATAGAGATTAAGAGTCCGAAATAGATGATAGGGGTTACCCACCACATACTCAGTATGCCATCTCTTATGAAATCCAGATTTGTATCATCTTCGAGCACATTTTTCACTTTATTGACGAGTAGTCCAAGTGCAATCGTCACGATGAGCAGGGAAATCGCCACAAGAAAACCGAGAAATAAATCCTTCAGTTCAAAAGTGGTGACAGCTGGTTGGTTGCTCCAATTCCATGATGGTGTATTGATGGCTGGCATATGGAAGTTCGGAACGAACAATTTGAATTGCTTGTAATATGCTCCAAATACCGATACAACCACCGCCAATAACACGCCTTTTTTCTGCCAGTCCCATGAGTTTCCGAATAACAGGTATCCGTAGATTGCCTGAAATACGAAGAGTCCCGCAGTGAGCGCACCTAATGGCCACAGTTGTAACACTGTTTCCCAAAAGATATTTCCGAGGCGAACGTCTGTGCCATACATTACGACATACAAGTAACCCATCATGAATGATCCTTTGATGAGTCGTATGATGATGGTCACAAGCATTGATCGCGGGCTGTCTGGTCCGTAGCGATACAAGGCGAAATAGTATGCCTCGTGGCGTAGGTGCCAGTTACGATATTTTCGGGACCAAAGTATTTCCAATGCCACGATCCATAGTGGGATGATAAACCACCAGGCGCCTTTCGGAATAAATTGACCGACATACTTCGTAACCGAACCAAAGTTCATCATATGGATAACGAACGTCATCCAAAACGCGAGTTCAGCCAGCAAAAATGGCACCGCGATATGTGAACGGACTACCTTCATGCGTTCAAGCAGAAATAGAAAGTATTTCCAGCGTCCGCCGAACTTGTCGGTGACATTCAGATGTACCCCCACGTACTGTTGATACATTTCGGCAAAAATTTGCTTGTGATATTCTGCAATTTTTTGCCCACCCCTGCGTACAAGTTGTTTCAGGTTCGTGTTCACAATGACACCTTCCTTCTGCTATCTCATGCGTGACGAGATAGACCTAGATTATTTCCCCACTTATGTGGGCCCAATGTTGGTACAGGAATCATGAGATTCCTTAATGAATACATGAGTTATTTTTCTGATTTTCGGTATGTTCCTTTACAAAAATTTTATTGAATTTTGCAAATTCATTTCCCCGTTATGCAGATTGTTATATTTTTCTAAATTACTTTTCCCCTCACCTTTAATCCGATTTGTGTCGGAGCAAAGGAGGGGAGATAAGTAATCGCGAAACTCATATTACTCATTGTTCCAAAGAAGGTACGATGATTCGGACAGATACTGTTCTGCCGTAAACCTATATATTTTCTCTCCTATGTCAATGTACGATAACGAGTGCTAATCTAGCTTAGTTGGATTGTCTAGACGCCTTCGTCTAGGATCCATCTCATCTGTTTGCAATCTCGTTTCTAGAGTTATCTCCAGAAATCGTCCTCGATCATTATCGAGGTCGGTTTCCAAAAATAATTCATATTAAGCCAAATATGGTTTCGTTATTCTTAACCCTAATGGTTTGCTTCATTAAAGCACTTCGTGCTGCAAACCATTGTTGTTTCTAAACTCTTCCGACTCAAAGTCGGAATCGTTAAGAAACCACTAAAAAACCGACATTTCTGCCGGTCATTTGAGTTAATTGTTACTTTGTGAATTTGTTACTTGTTATTATGGCCGGCAGGCCCTGCATATGTTTTGTGCGTAATTAGGGTTGCACCTTTCGTTTGTTTGCCATGATAAGTAATCCAGAAATTCCTGCAAGGGCAAATGGAAGACTTACTGCCAAGTCATTGAATCCAGCAACCGGCAGGGTCGTGGCTCCAAGAACTTTGGTTTGTACACAAAGTGATGCAGTGTCTTCACTGGTTTTTCCATCTGGACCAGTCGCTTTTACATAGTTTTTGATATCGCATGTAAGATCATTTGCTGTTGGGAATGCACTCGTTTCTGCAACTTTTGCTGTAAATCGTGTGTGCACGGTTGTTCCAGCTTTGAGATTAGGCAACGTGAACGTAAGCACTCGGGTGCTTGCATTATATGTTCCTGGACCTGCGGTAAAGGTGAGATAGGAAGGAAGCGTGTCAGAGACCGTTACTTCCGAATAATCTACATTACTGGTATTTGATACCGCGATGTCGTATTCTACTGTGTCAGAAGGGGAATACGCAGTGTCGTTGCTCGTCAAGTTTTCGACGAACACATTCATGTTTACTGGGTGACGTACTTTTTTGTTTACGACGAGATTATTCGCTGGGCACTCTACAGAAGTTCCGTATGAGTTGGTACATCCAGCAAAAACTGGAGTTGCACTAAGTGCTAAAAATCCGATACTAAGTCCTGCGATTAAAAGTGTATTTTTTGTATTCATACGATATAGTTTGTGTGGGTTGCAAACCCGTTTCGAGAGTATACCACTCTTATAATTCCATGTCAAGTATTATGGGATATATTTTATCCGATGCGTTGAGGTTGGAGTGCGTAGACAGCGGTATCCGTTGCTGTCGCAGTAGTTTTTTGAGTAAGGGTGGTTTGCCAAGTTGGTATGGTGTCTACCAGTGCATCAGTGCGTAGGGAAGCCATGGTACTTGGTAAATCAACTTGTGATACGCCAGTTGCTTGAACTGTTTTGGTTTTTACGATTGGTTGTGTATCGGTATCCTGCTCGTCAACTCGAGACGTCGTGCTGGTGGTTTCTACCATGACATCAACAGGAGAATTCGTGCTAGGTATCACTTCTAGTGCTTCTTTCTTATTATTTGAAATAAGCCGTCTACCGACTTCCAGACTAAATCCTGTAGCTCCACCTACCACACCACCAACCAGAGTAGTCGCTGGTGTTCCAGGGAAGAACGAGCCTATAAGCGCTCCTTCAGCGGCTCCCGCTGTGGTGATACCGAGTAGTCCTTTTGTTGTTGCTGGAGTCGTTTCTTTAGTCATATGAAGCAGTATTATATGCTTTTATATAGTTTTGTCAACTTCATTGTGCTGTTGTTTCATTTTTATTCAGTTGGAATCACTGTCAAATCAGCAAATATCAAGAGTCGTTCCGTTGTTGACCCCGGAGGCCAGCAAGTCTGTAAAATCAGCTTTTGCATACCCTTTTGAGGCACGAGATAGGAAACCGCTGAGGGAGACACGATCTTTTTGTCGGTGATGGCATAGGTGTATTGTTTATCTTTATAAAAGATGACGATTTTATCCTCGGGTTCAAGGTTCTTGAGAAGATAGAATATGGCATTCAGGTCTCGTACAAACCAGTCAGAATTGGTGGAATGAGAGAATAAGTACACAGTGCCGTTTTCATCAGGGAAGAAGCTTGTAGAGGCATGAGCGATGCCTTGCTTTAGTGCTTCGGTGTACTCCTCTGGTTTTGTAGGATTGATCGAAGCTAAAATACGCGCATTCACGCCTATTTTAGGGATCACTATCCCAAATTGCTTGTCGACTGGGTCGATCGATGATCCCTCAGGAGTCTCAAGCGGTGTGTATGCAGCTACCGCTTGTGCGGGAGCAATAGGATTTTGTATTTGTGTCGGCTTGTCTGAATAGGTATTTGCTAGCCACGATTTAGCTTTGGTATAGCCTTGAGAGAGTGCAAATTGCGTCTCGAGGCGCAACATGGGA
>JAGORV010000006.1 GCA_018062625.1 Candidatus Woesebacteria bacterium | reverse complement strand
CATTAAAATATATTGGTGTATTGATCATTACGACGGGTATTATGTTGTGTGCAGTTGAATTTACTGCTCGTATGATAACGGATAAAGGTTGGGTGTCTTATTTCCAGCCAATTCATGTTCAGCGGCTTATTCGACCCAGTCAACAAAGCGAGGATTGGCGATTGACTCATATGATGAGAGATGAGCAGTTTGTTCCAGACGCGCGGTTGTTGTGGAAACCCAAAAAAGGTGATTGGAGATTTAACAAAGATGGGTATATTGGGCGTGTGGGGCTAGCAGAGGTTGATATGTCTCATGCATCGAATGCATGCGTCATTCTTGCCCTTGGTGATTCCAACACTCAGGGCATAGAGAATAATTCTTGGCCAGAAGAATTAGATAAGCTACTTCTCTCAAGAGGCATGAACAGCCGAGTCATAAATGCAGGCGTTGCTGGGTATACATCGATGCAAGGACAACAAAAACTAAATGAAGTAATAGACCGTATTCGTCCTACAGTGCTTTTTATAAGCTTCGGGTGGAATGATGCGGCTCCAAGTATGGGAATTCCAGATAACGAATTTGTTAATCATTACTCACCGATATTTGAAATCTTAAGCAAGTCGCGGCTTTTTCTTATTTTCAAAAATTGGTATACGGTAGACCCACTAAGCGCTCCTTATGTACCCCGAGTAAGTGCTAGAAAATATTTAGAAAATGTACAAAATATGATCTCTGAATCAGAGAAGCGGGATACAAAAGTTGTTCTTGTTACTCGCCCATATAACGCTACACATCTAGAGGGTTGGCGAGGTCTTGACCTCAATAAGGGTGGATGGAGAATGAGCGTTCCATTGTATAACGAGGTGATTAGAGATTTGGCACATAAACATAATTTATCATTATTTGATTTACAGAAAACGACAGAATTTCTACCATCAAGGTTTATAGACGACTCGCATTTTTCGTCTGCAGAATACCTTGATGTTGCTCTGGAAGCGTTTGAACTGATTCAAACAGACGCACTATGTGGAATAAAATTGGGTGTTGAGTGATATATCTGTGAAACGATTCATCTGGAATGCTTCTGATGTCGTCGAATAAACCCCCAAATAAACCAATACATATAACTGGGAAGCCATTGAATTAACTTAAATTTAGAAACCCCATATTTTCGATCACGCCAAATCGTAGGAACTTCTACGATTTTAAATCCATACAGATGTGCTTTAATCGTCATTTCTTCTGAAAACTCAAACCCACTCTTGGATTGAATAGGTATTTTCTTTAGAAGGGTTTTTCTGAACATTTTAAATGAGTATGTTAAATCAGACGTGGGTATACCCAGTGCGAATGGTGTGCTTGTTCCAGCGAGTCGAGACAAAATTGATTTGAGAGAATTTTTTCCGATAACCTTTCCACCTAAAGAATATCGTGTTGGACACACAAGATCATATCCTTGTAGTATTTTGACAAACATGGAGTTTATCGTTTTCGGTGAATCTGTTCGATCTGCAGCCATTACAACGTATACCTCTCCGTTAGCGTTTTCAAATCCTGTTTTTATTGCGTTAAGCACTCCTGTTCCGTGGGAATTTTTTATTATTTTTATGTTATTTGATCGTGTTTGAGTTTTGACTGTTTTTACCGTTGGGTCTGAGTCGTTATCATAAATAATGAGTATTTCGTGACGGTATTTTACTTGGGTATGAATTTGAGAAAGCGTCCAAATGATATTATTTTGTTCATAATATACTGGGAGAATTATGGAGATTAACGGCGTTTTTTTCATTGCCCTATATTACTATATTTATAACGTATATAATTTTGTAATTATTCGTTGCGAGAGATTTTGGAATTTATGCTTAGGTTGCTCCTAGTATTTACATTGCTTGTTGTGGCCAGTGTAATCGCTTTTCACAAAGAGCAGCTTCGCAAGGTGTTGTTTTTAGGCATTATGCTTATCGGAGCAGCGATTTACGGAGTATGTGTTTATTTGTATTATGGGGCATTAAGTAGGTGGCTTCCTCAGGAAGTATATGGGGCGGCGGGCATTATGTCTGTCGCTCAGTATCAGGGAGTCTCATATGTTGGAGAATTTTTAGTGTTATATTTGCCTTGGGTTTTTGTTTTTGTTCTTAGTTTAGTGTTTGGAGTATTCTTTCTGAGAAAGAGAAATGTATACTTTGATGAAAATACTGCTTCGCCTTCTTACGCTCGGGTTATTCATCAATCCCCCTCCCTACTAAGATTTACGCCGAACATAGTATCGATAGGCCTGTGGTTCCATGTTTTATTTTATTTATTTGGTTTTATTGGGCAATACCAAGATTCTCCATCAATCAAATATATCTTCATTTTGCTTGCGGTGAGCGTCTGTCTAGGTTATTTGGAAAAACAGGTAGACGCATACTTTACCCATAAGTATTTGTTGATACATACGAAACTCGTGCTTGCTTGCGCAGCAATATATTTAATCGTTCAAAGTGTGTTTATGGCAATAACCCCAGTATGGTTAATAGGCTCGATCATTGTGAGCGGCGCTCTTTATCGCCGCTTTAGGCATTCCACTTGGAGCAAGAGCTGGTCGCTGATGCAAGAAGCATTGCTTGTGGTGTTTATAAGTTTTACTGTTTCATTCCCTCATCTTTTGTCGTGTTTTACACGAGTATATGATCTTGGGTTTGATTCCCAAAATTATTTAACTTGGTTCTATGCTGCCTCTCGCGGATTTAGGCCAAATATTGATATTTTTTACCTCTATGGTTATCTGACCTTCTTTGCTGAAGGATTAGTTTGGGTGAGAGTGTTGTTGTGGGTATATATATCGAGTTTGTTTGTTGCGTTTTTCTTTGTGATAAAAAAAATGTATCAGTCGTCTATTTTGGCATATATCTTGCTTGGTGTGCTCCTCGTGTTGATCTCAGCAAACTCTTATCTGTGGGCGTTTTATCGCTACGGAACGGCCCCTGTTATAATCGGATTATTTGCGTGGGCGTTTACAAAAAATACGAAATACCAAAAATACGCAACTTTCGTTTTGGGAGTGATTTCTTCTGGGCTTTATTTTTTACTTACCGATCAAGGCATGGTGTTGATAGTGGCGTCTTTGGTTCTGATTTTTGTTGATTCCACTGTTATTCAAAGAAGCACTCAAGAAAAAAGAAATTTATTTGTCCTTTTTGTAGCACAAAGCGCTAGGTATATGTTGGGTCTTTTGTTAGGCGCATCGATATTTATCGTACCATTGATTAGGCAAGGTTTAGTACCGCTTTTTTTGGAGTTTGCTTCGGCTAATTCTAAAATCATCCTTTATGGTAAGTTGCCCTATTTTGTTTCTAGTTGGCAGGTTCGAGATATATGGATATCTGGCAGTATTTGGATCGCCATAACACTTGTTGTCTATGTATATATATGTTATTTCAATAAGCTTCGATCTATGCAAATGTATGCGCTACTTGGGGCGATCTGTGTATTGGGTATTATTCAATATAAAAATACAACTCGAGCAATTGATAATGATATTCTTGTCCCTTTGTATTTTGTAATCTTAAGTGCGTTGTCGGTAGTACATTTAGCTTTAACAAGGAAGAGGGTTGGGCAAAGATGGAGGGTGTTGTGGGTTTCGGTCTGTGTTTTATGTTGTTTCCTCCCTGATCTTTCTTATTCGAAAGTTGTTCGTGGCGTAGCTGTGTTGCAAGATTCCTATGTAGTCTCTAGAGCCCGTATGGCAAGATCTATACCTGTTGCGTCTCAACTTGCGCAATGTATGCGCAATCCCTTGTCTGCTTTACCAAGAGCCAGCATGGAAGCGTATTATGAGGCTGTGAGATGGATGAAGAGTCAGGTTGGGTTTAATGGGAAAATCTATAGTTATCCAGGCGACCCAATTTTTTATGTCCTTTTGGGACAGAAGCCTCCGCCAATATTTAACGCTTATGATGCAACGCCAAAAGCCTCTCAAGAGCTAAATGTAGAATTTATTGACCGAAATGATATTCGATATGTTGTTTTAAATATTGCGAATCCCAACTTTATGGATGGCGTGCCGAATTTGGTAAGAAATGCAGTCCTTCACAAATATATATTTACCCATTATGAGTCAGTGGCTTTGATTGGACAATTTGTAATAATGAAAAGAACCCAATCTACGCACGATGCGTTCAGTGGCGATGCGCAACTAAATTATGTGTTCATGAATGAGTTGATCAACATTGATTTGAGACGCATTCCAAAATCAGAGGGAAGTAAGTTGCGTAAGTATGAATCCGCTTGGAAACGCGTAGAAACACAAAAGAATTCTCTTGTCGAGCTTAATTACCAGTTACAAACACGTAGAATAAGTTCTAGGAGTCTGTCTGTATTATTCTCTTTTGACCCACGGGATGGTTTATTGGGAGATGATATAGTCATGCAAGTTGAATCTGGGAGTATGGTAACGAGTATTAAATTTGAAGCCTGTCTGCATCCAGATGTTTGTATGGTTCACTTAGACCGACTACCATTGTTTTATGTGAATAAACCAGTGACTAAAATAACGACGAGTAGACCCATATATGGGGGGGTCCAACTTATAGAACTAATGAATGATCAAGTTTTTTGGTAGTGACTACATATGAATAAGATATTCAAAAAAATTTATAAACATATTTTGCCACAGCATTTGTTGCTTGCAGCTATAGTGTTGGTAGGGATTTTTATTCGATTTTATCAAGTGTTCAATGGAATGCCATGGGAGGAAGATGCTGGGCGAGATCTATTGGTTGCAAAACATATGGTGGAACAAAGCGCGTCGTGGTTTAATTCGCCGCCCCCAAGTGGAACCTCATTCTTGGACAATACCCCACTGTACTTCTGGCTCATCGCGATATTGTATTCAATTGGTCACACAGTTTCGTTTGTCATGACAGCGTTTGCTTTTATGGGGGTTGTTACGATTGTACTCGCGTATATGTTAGGAAAAATGCTTCGCAATTCGTTTACTGGTTTATTGTTTGCGTCACTTGTTTCGTTTAGTTATATAACCGTTGTCCCTTCTCGATCAATTTTGCAACCAAATCTAATGGGGCTGCTGATAGTGTTAACAATGATATTTTATGTTCGTTTTCACAGAAGTGAGTTGTTTCATGACGGGCTGCTTCTGGTTATTTGCATGTTCAGCGGGGTTGCATTGCATTTAGGTTACCTTCCAGTGCTAGTATTTTTTTCCATCGCATTAGTATGGGAAGTCATTCGTGCGCAAAAATTTCACAAAAGTTTACTTATATTTTTTATATATTATTTTCTACTTTTTGTTTGGGCGCTCCTCTATATAAAAGTGTCAGATTTTCACTTGATGGTTACCGGTGGTGCCCATGCATATGACAATGCGCTGCCTCAGCGCATGGGCTTAGGCTTGATGTCTTTTTTGCGTTATTTATTTTTTGGGGCTGAGACGATATTAAAAATAATTTTGGGGGAAATGTTATTAGGGCTGCTTATCTTAAAAAGAATTCCAGGAGTCATAAAATCAATCCCACGCCCGTTTATTGTCAGCAGTATATTTTGGATTATTTCTTTGCTTGGTGTATGTGCAGTATACGGAGACAGTGTTCCGTATTATTATTTTGATGCTTTTTATGTTGTTGCACTGTTCGGATTTACCGTTTTAATTGACAGGATAATTCATCCTGGAGTTAGGATGATTTTGGCAACATTCCTGCTTTTAGGAACATCCTATTACACATACACACTCGTGTTTAATGATCCAAATAGAGATTTTATATCCACGAGAACTGTTGCCGAGCGAATTTTAAGTGATTATAGGCGTTTGGAGGATCAAGCAGATGAGCCGTATGATTTTTGGGTGATTGCCGCTGAAGGTCATTACCCTGGAATTTTTGGAATGTTTTCGGAACAGTATTGGTATATATTAGAAACAATAACTGGCAAAGAGTTAACTAAGGTGGTGGCAGGTTCACAAAATAGCAAGCCATTAGTTACGGTGCCGAAGTATGTCTATGTGGTTTGTAAAATTGGAGAGTTTAATTTCACATCAAATGATTACTGTCTGTCTGAAATGGCAAGTCATTATCCGCATGATTTTCGCAAGCTTAGACGAATAGGAACCATAGCTCAGATAGCGGCACCACACTATAATCTGTACATCCATCGATTTGAGCGTCCTAAATTTGCAGACTAACGATTAATTGCTAGTAGTATTTTTTTGAGAGCTTTTGCGGTTTGTTGAAATTCAGACTTTTTATTTCCGAGCCCTGAGGGTAGATATAACCCAGTCTGTTCTAATGATTCAGCTACAGGATACTTGCCGGTTTGAAAGAGGCTTATTGTTTTAAATGCAGTTTTTGGTGAATAAAAAAAGGATCGCGTTTGTATTCCATATGATTGACCTAGTCTTTTCATGAGAGTGTTTTGTGTGATAGTCGACGTGGTTTTGAGGACAACTGCATACATCCAATACACGCTTTTTGCCCAAGATTTTTCTGTGGGTAATGTAATCGAAGAAATTTTAGATAATAGTTTGTTATAGATTTTTGCCATGGCTCGTTTTTTCGCTATTGAAGCCGTAATCTCTTCGAGACTCGCGAGTCCTACAGCAGCCTGCATATTGCTCATAAGATAGTTGTACCCTACTCCATCATGTATAAATCGTGTTTTTGAGTGATTGAGCGTTTTGAGCTTGTTGATCGTTTGTATGTATTTTTTGTTGTTTGATACGACCATGCCACCTTCGCCTGTTGTTACAATTTTGTTGGCATAAAAACTAAAGATTGCGATATCGCCAATAGACCCCGCTTTTTTACCTTTGTATTCTGCGCCATGTGCTTCTGCCGCATCCTCTAATACTTTGAGTTTATGTTTTTTGGCTATTTTCATGATTGGATCCATATCCGCAGGATGCCCAAACAAATGGACAACCATAATAACTTTGGTGCGTTTCGTGATTTTAGCCTCAATAAGTCGTGGATCTATGCAATAGATTTCTGGGTCAACGTCCACTGGTACTGCTTTCGCACCTGTGTACCAGATTGCGAAATAGCATGAGGCTATGGTGAGCGCTGGAAGAATCACTTCATCTCCAGGACCCACTCCTAGAGCCATAAGGGCGAGGTGTAGCGCCGCTGTGCCAGAGCTGGTGGTAGAAGCATAGGATACTCCAAGGTAACGCGCGAATGAATCCTCAAATCTTTTTACAAACGGTCCTTCAGAAGAAAACCATCCCTCAGACACGCATTGGTTGAGATATTTCCTTGCGTTCTTTGGTATTGCTGGTCTATTTACTGGAATTATTTTATGGGTATCCATGTATGTTTGGTAGACGATGTGTATGCTGCCTCTATCATTCCTATGACCGCTGCCCCATCTTTTGCGTTAGGAGTGGGTTGCTTGTTTGTGCGAATACATTCGGCTAGATATAACAATTCGCGATGATATGAATCCTTGGTTTCGTTCGAGTAGTCATACACGACAAACGTTCCATCTTTACCACCCACCGTTACTGTGTCGTGCGTTGTTGAATCGATAACTATGTAGCCTTTTTCGCCCCAAAGTTCTATGTGTACATAACCCGCCCACTGGATCCATGAGGACGTTATAATCGCTTGCCTGTTGTCCCCTGTTATATATATAGCGCTTCCAACATCTTCCACTTTTGATTGTTTCCAAAGATTTGTCGTCATGGTAGCGGTGCATGACTTGAAATCTCCCATGAACATGCGCGCAATATCAAGTAAGTGACAACCGTTGTCGATAAATGTTCCCCCTCCAGATATGGCTGATTGCCAAAACCAGCGTTTAGAAACACGTTCTCCGTTTGTGCCGATGCTTCCTTTGAAAAATAATATGTTTCCAATTTTTCGGTTGTCTACCAGCTCTTTTGCTTTCTGTACTGTGTGAAAAAAACGATGATTAGAACCTGTTTTGACTATTCGTTTATATTTTATCGCAGCAAGCGCAATGTGATGTGCATCTTTTTTAGATATAGCCAGAGGTTTTTCACATAGCACATGTAACCCATACTTCATGGCTTCAATGCTCGCTTTGGCATGATAAAGGTTTGGAGTAGCGATGATTGCTAGGTCTGCTGGTATGTTTAATAGAGATAGCGATGACGCGGTGGGAAGCTTGTAGCGAGTTTTTATTCTCTCTTGTGATGACGCGTCTGGATCGACAACGCCGACAACGGTAAATGTGTTTGGCAGTGCGAGACACGCCTCGAGGCGTTTGGTGCCAAAAAATCCTGCTCCAATGACTATAACCCGAAGTGGTGATTGTTTCATGCGCACGAATTGTATCAGAGAAGCGTGTAGATTTCATGCCCTTGGTATAATAGCGAATATGAATAGCGCATCAATCATTTTTATTTTTAATTCTCCGCTTTCGAGTGGTTGCGATTATGTTATCCAAACAATGCGGATAGTGGCCAAGAAAAACTTTGTATATGGCATAGCGCTCGGAGACATTATTTCATTCCCTAAATGGTTATTTAGCAACGATCGTTGGGTGGTTCGCAAGACAGATGGCGCAATAGTCATAAGGCCAATTAGTTTTCTACCAGGAATTCGATTTCGCATGGTGAAACTGTTGAGTTATGTGGTCGTTATCGCGGGGGTACGACTGTGGATGGAATGTAAGCATATTGGGCAAAAGAAAATAATATGGTTTTTTGAGCCATTTTATATATCTCAATTACTATTTTTGTTTAAGGGCTGTACGACATTGTACGACTGTGTGGATTATTATCCAGGATTTAATGATCTCGCAAAAACAGAGCATGCACGCATTTTGCCATGTGCGACATATGTCGTTGCTAATTCAAAACCACTTGCTACCCAATTAAGAAAAACACGGCCTGATGTGCAAGTAGTTCCGCTTGGATTTGCACATGAATTGTTTGATAAGGTTCCTCCCCACGAGGGATCGTCACATATGCTGCAGATGACCGTTGGGTTTGTTGGAGGGATTAGTGATCGATTAGACTTTGCCTTGCTTGCGAGTGTGGTAAAGAAACTACCCGATGTGCAGTTTGTGCTTGTTGGGCCCATCGAAGTTGATGTATTTGGTCGTATAGGACATGTGCAAAGTTTATTTGGGCAATTATTAGAAGAAAAAAATGTTACTTGGAACGGACAGGTAGCCAAAAAACAAATTTCCAAAATTATTTCTCAATTTGATGTATGTCTGATTCCATATCGTGTTGATAATTTATTTAACAAATATTCATTCCCCATGAAGACATTAGAGTATTTTGCGCTTGGTAAGCCCGTTGTTTCTACGGACATTCTTTCACTGCGCAAATATCATCAGAATAAATTACTTCGAATAATTTCTGGACCAGATGAGTTTGCCCAAGCAGTCAAAAGCATTCGTGATGAGGGATGGGGCGTGGATATGCAGAAAAAACAGCGAAAAGAAGCAAGGGCTATGAGTTGGCAACAAAAGATTTCCACTATTCTGATGAAGCTAAAGTAAATGTCATTATCTTGTTGGATATATATTCTACTTCACGCGAGTTAGATAATACGAATGATATCGAATAAGGTACACACACATGAGACATTCTCCAAAAAGCCTTGTTACTGTGTATAAATGTGTATATAAGTTGGTCCATTTGTTTTGTGTTATAGCGGTATGCAGATCGCGCAAGATAAATCGTGCGATATGTAGTGGATGTATTCTATGAGTTTCATGAATAAATCCAAGTACGCTATTTTTTCCATCATCAATATAGCGAGAAAAAAGATATGGTAAAGATAATCTGTCGCTTTTAAGGTGATGGTAGCATATAAGATTTGGTTCGAATTTTATTTTCGCTCCTTGGGTAAGCACACGAGAGAAAAATTCTGGATCCTCGCCATAGGGATGTTTTACGGGTCCTTCCTCGTTTGCGAAAAGTTCCGAAAAAGCACCATGAGTCTTGAAGATTTGCCTCGGGATGCATACATTTACCGCATACGGCCATATAGATTTCGGGTTGCTTGCTTTGACTGAGGTAAAAATCCATGGTGTCACCTCTTCGATTGATGAGAGAGCATACTCACTAACTTTTTTTTCAAATGTGGGTAGAATTTGTCCAAATATAATGCATGATGGATGATTTACTGTAGCGCTACAGAGTATACGGAGCCACTGATTGTTGATGATCGTGTCGTCATCGATAAAGCAAATGTATCTCCCTTTTGCTATTGATATACCATAATTTCTTGCCAATGAAATGCCATGTTTCCGAAATCGTACATGATGTATAGAGGAGTGTTTTGCTGTTAAAGTAAGTCGACGAGTTAATTGCTCGTTAGGTGAGCTATCTATGACAATAATTTCTATCGGAGTTTTTGTTTTTTCAGATTGCCTTGTGATGGCGGCGATACTTTTTGTAAGTAAGCCGCTGTTATTTTTCGTTACTACAATGATTGAAAATGTTGGGTGAGCTGTCATGGTTGAGAGTATTTTATGTCTTGTGTCATTTTAGTATTTTTATCTATTGGATCAATGAGAGCAAAATAAAGACCTATACATACACCCAGTAATGCTGAAGTAAAAATCCGAGTCTGCCAATAGGTTGCCCCTATCGTATCGCGATTCAAGCCTTTATAAAACATATTTTTCCACACGATCTGTATTCGATGTACGAGTATAAGCATTTTTTGCGTAATGTTGTATTGAGTAACTAAATATTTTTGAGATGCATAATATGCATAACAGGCAAATTCTCCTCGATAGTACAACACATCCTGTCGTCTCATTTCGGATGAGTAGAGCCATCGATTATGATGCACACGCATAGCTGGTTCATAGAAGAGCTCGTTGTTATAGGCAAGGAGTCGGGTTGCGATTTCTGCATCTTCCGCTGCAGGTGCTATAGTACCTGGTCCTAACCAAGCACGAAATCCTCCCACAGCACGTAATGATTGTTTACGTATTGCCATATTATTTCCAAATCCAATTTGAGATATGTGGCTGATGCGGCGTATGTGACGCGATTTTTTATACGTGAATGTAGATGGGCAAATCGTGTGAGGAACTTTTGTTGGAAGATATGGGTATGTGCTGCCAAATACACCAACGATATTTGGATGTAATGAAAATGATTTATATATAGATGCAAGCCAAGTTTTTGACACGATACAGTCATCGTCAGTAAATGCGATGATATTTCCTTTGGCCTGATGTAGAGCAGTATTGAGTGCCATAGATTTCCCCCCGCGGGGATAATGAAAATATTTTATCTGCGAATTTACTTGTGATAGCCAAAGATTTGTGGGATGAGTGAAGTCGTTTTGATCAATAATGATTATTTCATATTGCTGAAATGTATTGTTTACGATTGATCGAATACAACGATATAGCTTATTATTGCGATTTTTTGTAGGAATGATGACTGAGATCATAGAGAATTATATGCTGTGATTGTTGTAGTATTTATTCTTTGTATGTATTTATTTTGTTTGTCCATAGCGCTCGCATTATACTGTAGACACAAAATCGTTACTACAGCTTGTAGAAGGAATGAAATTAAAAATTGTTTTCTATGAAAATATTTCACGCTGCCGTGATAGAATACCGGCAACCAATATGAAAAAGACCGCAGCACTTTTTGTCACAGACTCATTCCATGTTGGAGGAGCCACTGCATTTATGGAACAGCACTACCGCGCAATGATAAAACTGGGGTATGCCGTGGTTATTGTAGGCGCAAAAGGTGATTTGAATGACCCTGCAAGCATTTTTCCTCAAGCGCATCTCCTTGAGCTGCCAGTTTTTCAAGGGTATGGAAATATCATTGGCCGGTTGCGCTGGTTTTCAAGAACTGTACGCGCAATTTATTCCGTGTATCGTACATACAATATAATGCTTTTTTATTCTCCTCTTTCTCGAGCGTATATCGTTGGTATGTGTTGCCCAGCAACGTGGTTTGTGCCTCGTGTATATGCATTTTGTGGAGATGTTGCATTAGAGTTGCAAAGTGCTGCTATGCATCCAAAGAGTTGGTATACCAAGATGCAAACTTGGCGTCATCGATTGATACAATCTATAGTAATTGTCTCGGCTAGTAGAATACTCACGTTTTCACAATATGCGAAAAAACTATTGTACGTGCATTATCCCCTCCTAAATAAAGAAAGCGTGACGGTAATTCCCGGATATATTTCTGTTCGAAAACACAGACATGTTAATTCAAAAACACTCTCGCTTCTTACCGTGTGTCGATTTGAACCAAGAAAAGGTGTTGATAGTATATTACGAGCTGCGGCGCTGCTGAAAGCTGCAGGAGTTGACTTTCGTCTTACGATTGCAGGATCTTTTGAGTCTATGTATTCAACTGATTTTCTTGAGCTTTATGAGAAATTGAATTTGTTTACCGATGTGCATATTATACATAAAGTATCACATGCTCAGCTGAACTATTTGTTAGATCAAGCAGATATCTGTGTCGTTCCATCAAAAGATCTTGAAACATTTGGCATGATGACGATATCAGCACTTGCTCGTGGTGTTCCGGTGGTGGGCACTCCTACAGGTGCAACTCCAGAGATACTTGGACCGATAGAAAAAAAACTTATTGCTAAATCCATTGCACCATCTGATATCGCGAAATCGATTCAATGGTTTAAATCGCAGTCCGTGAAAAAAAGAGAACTGTTGCGAAATAAAATATTTACCTCTATGGAATCCCGATATGACAAGAAGATTATTGCAAAGGATATTGAAAGGTTTTTTTTAGACACCGTCTTGACCCCTACTGCAAAGTAAAAATTTATCTTATGTGGAAAGGTTTTGGTAAATTTGCTTTAACGTATTTTTCCATACATAGTGATTATAGTAGGTATGTACGACATGCCAAGATTTGCGTCGCAGTACATTTTTCTCTTTAGTGCTTAACTGGTAATACCACATGAGTTGATCCGCAAGACTCTTTGGGGTCGTTGTTTTGCAGATAAGACGCTTATCTACCTTTCTGAGTATTTCTGATAATGCGCCTATGGGAGTTGCGATCACGGGCACCCCAGCTTGGAGACTTTCTAGAACTGTCATTCCAAACGTTTCTAATTTAATTGAAGGCATAACAAAAACATCTGCCTGTCTCAAAAGACGTATTTTATCTAATGTATTTGCTGCATGGAGTAAATGGACTCGAGAAAACAACTGTAGATGTTCATATATTTCTAATATATGATTATTTTTATAATACACGATTGGCGAAGCTATCAAGGCCTGAAAATCAATATCCTTATTTATTAATAATCTGCATGCCTCCAATAGTAAAGAAATCCCTTTTCTAAGCTCTGCTCTTCCAAGATTCACGATAGTGAATGGAGCGCGCGGCTGTTTACGGTGAGGGGTGAATTTAGAAGGAATTATAGTTCCAGGTATTATGGTAGTTTTCATAGAAAATGCAATCCCAAAAGATGAGTGAATTTGTTGTTTAGCAAAGGTGCTAAAGGTGATAATGGTATTGGGGAGAAATAGAGACAATCTTTGAAACATAAAGATCAGCAGGCTTTTTATAAAAGCAAATTTTGGAGGTTTATCTCCAAACAAGCTTATAAACTCTTTATGGTAAAGACCATAAAATGTAATTACATTTTTTGTTTGCCATGTTTTTTTAATCGTATAGGTATAGAGTGTCGACCAAGTGGTAGAAAAATGAATTGTTTCAAAAGTATATTTTTTATAAAGCTGTTGAATGGCCTGTCTATAGCGGAAAAAACTTATGAGGCGACCAAAAAACCCATAAATAATATAACGTGGAATTTCTATAACTATGGAGTGAGGAAATAGCGCTTTTGGGTTTGGTATATCGCCAGAAAATCCTACAACGACACTCTGATATCCAGATAGGGATGCCATAGAGGTATATTGTTTAACAAATGTAGTCACGCCCCCATACTGAAAATCATCTATCGTGTAGAGTATATATCGGTCATTTCCATTAGTGTGAATATTCATGAAAATTTTTTAATTGGCACATCCATGATTACTTGGCCATTTTTTATTTCAATGACGCGAGTACAATATTGTCTAATTATATTAATGAGATGTGTGGATATGATGATAGTTTTGCCTTTGCGAAACAAACGTATAATCGCATTTTGAGATTTTTTTTGAAATTGTATATCCCCTACTCCCACTCCCTCATCCAAAATTAATATGTCTGGATTTGCATGAATAGCAATAGAAAATCCAAGGCGCAACTTCATTCCTTGAGAATATGTATAAAGCGGCGCATCTATAAACTGATGAATGTCAGCAAAATGAATGATAGATAGAATTTTTCTTGTAATTTCTGCTTTGCCCATTCCCAGCAGCATGCCGTTAAGAAAAATATTTTCATATCCAGACAAATCATGATGAAACCCGGCCTCTAGATCGATGAGGGAAACAATCTTTCCTTTTGTGGTTATTGAGCCAGATGTGGGGGTGGTGATTCCCGTGATTAGTTTCAGTAGGGTGGTTTTTCCAGAACCGTTGCTTCCAATAATTCCAACTGCTTCTCCTCGCTTGATATTTATAGAAATATCTTTTAATGCAAAAAAAACTTCGTTTTTATTTGTAATAAATTTTTCTACGAGCGTTGGTTTTTCGTGATGAATTTCATAGCGTTTGCTTATTTGTGATATCTGAATTACGGTTGGCGATTTCTTCATAAGAAATAATTTGAAAAAAAGCTCTTCAGCTTCATGTGTAGCGTATTATACGATACTCTCAATAGAGTGGGTAATGAGTTAAGGTTATTCTTGGTGTAGTGAATATTTTGCACCATGGATTATATTGTGCTCATTATAGATTTTGACTGGAAAGTATTTGTTTTTAAGTAGTACGTATTCATTGTGCGAAGGGTTAGCGTTTTGCCAATCAAGGTCAGCATACCCAAAATAGTAAAGATTGGGGCATAGGCTTCGTAATTGCCGCGAATTGATCTGGCGTAGTTGTTTTTGTCCATCTGAAAGACTCTTCTCTAAGTTTGTTTGAATGACGAGTGAGACTGTTTTGTTGTCAGGAAATGCTGTGTTATATTTTTTTTGATAAAAAGATATTAAGTCCCTGGTATTTATGTTAGCGATAATTAAATAGCTGCAGCGGCCGTCTGCAATATGCGCTCTTGATAGTTGCTGAAATACTAGGTCAAAATTTAAGGATTTTGCTGTGGCATTATGCATGTCGACTACGATCATAGTAATTAGGATTATGCAGATAGCGGCTGTCGCGACATGCCTCCATAGCCAATTGTTCATATTTTTGTATGAGTGATATATCCAATAGGACGCAATATACACAAGCGGTATATAAATTATCATGATATGTCTTGGTGCGCTTATGATATTGACTGATGTCTTGGACACTATCAGTGCGATGAGTAAGGTACACCAGACAAATGCAGAACAAATAAGAAGGGTGTTATGCGTACCCTGTTCTATAGAAGTTATCGGCTGTTTTTTTGAACGTAATTTAAAAAAATATTGTACTAACGGATACGCTGTTAGCCAAAGCATAAATATCGCACTGCTAGTTGCTACCCACTGTATGGGAGAAAAAATTCTTCCCCAGAAGACATTCGTGTCATAAATCGTCCAGTTTTCTTTGTTAATGATCAATCGCTCAAGCGTATAATAGAGCGATGCCCATATATTGTGGTTTCCATATTCATGGAAGTTTTGTGCGCTTGTCTGTGCATATGGCGTGGAAAGATAGAACAGGAGCCAAAGTCCAGCTCCAGCAGTAAGTGCTGTGACAATTATGCCAACTCTTTTTAGAAAATAAAACGGTTTTTGTTTAAAGTTTATAGCGATGGTAATGAGATACCAAAGAGACAAGAAGATGGATGAAAAACCGCTTCCCAGTGCTATACCATGACTCATAAAGAAGAGAAAATAATTTTTAAATTTTGGAGTGTGCGATTGCCAGAGTAGTAAAAAATTGTATGCGGAGAGTACTTGAAAAAAATAAGCCATGATATATGGCCTGAACTCTCTAGAGTGAAAGACCTGTATTGGAAGCAATGCGGTAATGACCGCTCCGATAACAGCCATGCCTCTGTTAATTTTTAATAGAGCATAATACGTTGTGGCTATACTACCCACACCGAATAATAGAGGGAGCGTTCTGATCCACCACTCTTCTGTCATATATGTGCTCCACAAGCCATACACAATGTAGCCAAGCGGCATGTTTCCTTCTTGAATATAGCGTCCTCGAAGAACATCAAGAGCAGATGTGTGTGAGCCTATATACCAAGTAGCCGCCTCATCGTAATAGAGGGCTCTATTTATCCCATAGAGTCGTAACCAGAGGAGGAATGCAACTATTATCAAGAGGCAAATTAATCTACTAATGGGTAGTATATTTTTATATTTTATGGGTAGTTGCGAACGCATATAGTATATTATAGTGTTTACCTTAATATGAAACTTACAGTTGAGCCGATGGTAAGTTTGATTTTGCCTATTTATAACGAACGAGACATTATCCCTCGTTTATTAAAAGAGTGGGATAATGAATTCAAAAAAAGAAAAATTCCATATACGTTTATCGCGTGTGAAGATGGGTCAACCGATGGTACTACAGAGCTTCTTGTCTCGTTAAAAAAGAAATATCCCCTTCTCCTCTGGTCACAGAAAACACGACGTGGATATGGTAAAGCTGTTTTGGAAGGAATCGCGCATGCTTCATCAGAATATATTTTGTTTATTGATTCCGATGGACAATGTGATCCTCGTGATTTTTATTCGTTTTGGTCTGCCCGGCAAGAGGCTGATATAATTTCTGGATGGCGTGTGCATCGCGCAGATACACAACAGCGTAAAATATTCTCTTTGATGTTTAAGATGGTGTTTATTTTTTTGTTTCCCACACGACTTCATGATCCAAGTGCACCGTATGTGTTCGGAAAAACTGTAACTATACGACGGCTGGTTAACGAACTTCATTTTTTAAATGAAGGGTTTTGGTGGGGATTTATAGGAGCATGCAAAAAACACAAGCTTTCTATAAAAGAATTACCGATACATCATCGTCTACGCAAGTCCGGAATCACAAAGGTATATGTGACACGCAACATATTATCTATCGCAGTGAGGAATATATATGGATTGTTTCGACTTTGGGCAGCGAAGCCTCATGTTTTGTAGATCGATTTCTATATTTGAGCTACTAGAGCCAATCATCAAAAAATTTGGACTCGGATTGAAACACTACTATCCCTATTGCTAATACAAAAAGTGTAATACTGCTATTCACCGCTATCATAGCAATCCCAGGGGGTGGAAAGCTTACAAATGCATGTTGGAAAAACTGTACGGCAGAAGTCATGGGGTTTAATCGCCATATCCAGATAAGATTATAGGGCACTGAGTAAATAGAGTATACGATCGGGGTAAGATAAAACCACACGATGAGGCTAGCTTGTACGAAAAAATTTATGTCTCGAAATCTTACATTTAGTGCTGCCGTAAGGAGGCTTATTCCAATTGTAAAACATAGAAGCAGTAGAAACCCCAGAACAAAGCTTCCTAATTGTTCGACCAGTAATACGCGTGAATATAGTGCGGGCGGCACAATTAACAAAAAAGAGATTAATAGATTAATAGCGTTTGCTAATATAATAGATATAGGAATCACTGCGTGTGGGAATTTAGATTTTTTTATTAGCGAGCGCTCATTTACAATTGACGCAGATGCTTTGGACAGGGAAAGTGAGAAGAAATTCCAAGTGAGTAACCCAGTAAAAAGATAGAGATAGTAATGTGGAATTGGTTCTTTGATAAAGAAGGGAAAAATAAATCCAATGACTATCATTTGAATAAGTGGATTTATAAAGACCCACAAAAATCCAAAAAATGTGTGTTTATATCGTGCGGTCAGCTCTTTGTGAGTCATGCTAAAAAGCAATTCAAAGAAATGTTGTAAGTCGTCTTTCATGCGGGTATTATACAGTATGTTTGAAAGACTATATGTATATTGATTATGAATGTGATTTATAAGATTTTAGTGATTTGTATATTTGTCTTCACCCTTCCCTTACAGGTGATAATCGGCCTGTTGGTGTTTGTGTTTTGTGGTTTTCCAATATTTTTTATGCAACGACGCATTGGTAAGGATGGTAGGCCATTTGTGATGTATAAATTTCGCACGATGATAGTGAACGCTGACAAGCTACAATCAAAGTATAAATCAAGAAATATATCCGATGGTCCTGTTTTTAAAATACCAAACGATCCACGATTTACACGCTTAGGTAAATTTTTGAGTCATACTGGTCTTGATGAGCTACCACAGATATGGAATGTGCTCCGTGGCGACATGGCATTTATAGGACCGCGACCACTTCCAGAGAGTGAGTCTCGAAAGCTCGCACCGTGGATGCGGGTTCGTCATAATGCACTTCCTGGCATTATTTCCCCCGCAATTCTTTCTGGCAGATATCATGAAGATTTTGATGCATGGATGAGAAGTGATGTGGATTATGTGGCTCATAAATCCACTCGAAAAGACATGATGCTTGCGTGTCGATCAGTATATTTTTTGTTTTTGTTGCTGCGAGCGGAAATTTCACGCACTCGTTCGACTAAGAGTGCAGTGTAATATGCGAGTATGTAGAATTAAACATCTATAACTCTTGCGCCACTTTGTCATCCCACGGTATAGTACTCTTATGCGTGGAGCATCACATTCATCTACTATGTATAAAGGCGTTTGGGTGATTGTTGTGTGTGCGTTGCTATTTGTACCCCCAGTGTTTATATATAAAATGAAGGCCACAAAAAATCAAAAAGACTCTACCAACTTCCTCTCAACACCAATCACTTCAAAATCCGTGCAACCTCCTATAGTAAAAACTGTGAGTGAAAAAACCATTGAGTATCGAATGTATGGGCGCGTGGTACAGGTGAACAAGGAGACCTCAGATGGAATAACTGTTACATTTGTGCTTGATGCCGATCCGGTTCAGACGGTTTTGGCAGGTTTTGTACGCCCTCAAGAGAAGGAATACAAACTTGTCCGTTATGATGCAAACTTTGAACAAAAGCTAGCTCTAGACCGTGTTTCTGGAGCAGAGCTGACAGTGCAAGCGCTCTCTTCACCACGTTCGCTTGAGTTTGGGCTTATTTTTCCTAAGGCAGGGTTGAGTGCAGATGATGAATCTCGTATGCGAGATTTAGATAGTATAATTCGTGGAAATTGGAAGAGTTTACCGACACATCGATTGATGATAAGCTTTATAGGAGTTAAGGCGAGGATGTAACGAGTTGACATAATGGTTAACCGATGATACTATAGGTTAGTTATGGCACTATTTGTTGAGCGAGACGTAAAGCCTTTTGATGCCACAAAGCTTGCAAGCTACGACGCAAGTAGAGCCCCAATTTCCTTTTCTATTGATAGAAGTGACCCCACATATTTTGCCAACTGGAAACAGTGGCAACAAGAACCTGTTGGGGTTGATATGGGCGCAAGAACTGTAAAAATTCGTGCTGATGTATTTAAGCATGCAGCACATCGAGTCCCAATCAATGAGACTGCATACGTCGCATTTACTCCTCGTTCTCAAGGTGAGACGCCAGTTTACACACCTGCTCCAGATAAATTACCAATACCAATGTCTCCAGCCATGGCTATAGCTGCAGGACTGGGAATCATGGGCGATTTAGCTCTGGGTGCTATGGCTGCAAGATCAAAAAATAAAGCAGCTATATCTTCATGGCTTTTGTTACAGGCGCCTATTATAAATGGTTGTCAAACAGCAATTGCAACGCCAGCTGCTGAAGTTACTTCAATTCCTGCGGAAATTACACAAGCGGCTCCAGCCACAACAACTGTAGAAACAGCCACAAGCACTCCCCCTCCTGGGTTTCAGACAGAAACGCCAGTTGCGCCTTCAGATATCATAGGAAGTCATCCTGACTATAAAGATGTATCGATAGGAGGAGTGGCGTTTACACATGGTGCCACAGAGGCGCAGATTGCAGATGCTTCAAATCCGCTTGGTCTTCCTGAGTATGCGGTTGTTGCGTACGCCGAAAACATAGAGGCAATTCAAGGGAAGGTAGAGGGAGAACAATCAGCACAGGTCTTTTGGAATAAGACATTTGATCGGAATTTTGTACTTCTATCACGCGTAGAGGCTGGGGTCACACAAGTGGCAGTGATTGCCGCTGGAGAAGAAAACTTTTCGTATCATCCAAACGCTGAGTGGTTTGACTTTACCGCCACAGAAAATCCTGCATATACGTGGGTAGCACTACCTGCTGGAGTGGTATACACTGATTTGGTGGGTGGATACTTTGGTGACTATCCTGTATGGGGTATCCAAAAACCTTCTGAAACCACCCCATCGCAATTATTTGTGCCTGGAGCAGAACATGGGTTTGAACAAAATCCAGCAAAACCCGTTGAGGTGGCAAAATTTAGCATTGACTCTCTTGAGTTAAGCGCAGAAATTACTGCGGCACTCAAAAAGCATGCTGGGCTTGAAGCATCTATAACAGCGGAAGCTGGTGGGTTTACTACACAAATAACCTATTGGGACGCAAATCAAAATCTTGTAACGGAAAAAGTGAATATTGATCCATCTGGTCTTACAGAAGACTTGGCGAATAAAAATAAATTTGGTAAAACTCCAACCATGAGTACAATTGATGGTCAAACACTCCTTTGGAGTCAAGAACATAAGGGTTGGTTTAAACAATTTGAAGTAAGTAGTGACATAAATGCTCCTGTATTTGTACCCCTTGAGTATCGAGACGTGTTAATTCGAGATATTTTATTGCATGAAGAGCTAAATCAGCCATTTTCTAACGCTGCGATCGAGCGATGGAAGGTTTCGGCAGGGTTAACCATGGGATTCCAATATCTTGATGTGAATGTAAACACCGGAACGTCTACGAAGTTTGGATATCTTGAAAATTCCTCTGCAGTTACGTGGGATGGCTTAACTAAAGACAACAGTCCAATTCAAGCGCTAGATGCATGGTATTATACCGTATTGCCAGATGGTACAAAATTTCAATTTTTCCCAACGAAATGGTTAGATCCATTGCTTCCACATAGCCCAAACCCAGACGAGTGGAAAATTATGTTGGTCGCCAGTGGTGAAGAGATCATGGGAGACGCTACAAATCGCACGACGTTTGACAAGTTGTGGGAAAACGCTGCAAATATGAACTCAAAATTAGAGATTCTTCCGATATTTAAGATTGAGGACGGATTTTTTAATGATACAAATGGACTGATCACTTTTGGAGCATCCCAGCCGTCACTTGCAAAGCTTTTGAAACTAAAAGGAAACGATATGGGTAATCTTCCAAATCCTGGACACGATGGAAATCCGTATAATTATACGTTTGGTTTTCATTTTCCTAATTTGAGTGCAACAAATCCAAATATTGTTGTGGGTATTGGGCAAGATGATCCAAAATACGTAAATGGATTCTTCCCAGCTGATATTCAGACTATTTTATTCCCCTCTTTGATAGTTCAGCGTTGATTGATTGCATGATGATTTGAACTTTGATACCCTTACCTCATGAGGGTTGTTTATCGTGTATTTTTTTCGTTGTTGTTTATAGTATTTTTTAGTTTTGTAAATATACCCAGTGTTAATGCACAGTATGTAACAAATACACCCGCCGTGTCGCCTTTCCCCACCATGCCACTTTGTAGTTCTGGAACTTGTGGAACAGTTTGCACTAGTGGTCTTTGTCCCGCTGGATCGACTTGTACACCATTTTGTAATAATAATACCGGACGCTGTGGCATGACCTGTTCAGCGTTTCAAGCGACTTGTACATCGGGTTGGGGTGCATGGGGCAGTTGTACTAATGGTTGGCAATTTCGCGTCTGTAACAACAACGCGCAACTCGGGCAGACACAGTGTTGTGATGCGGGTTGTGGAAACCCCGTGGGAAATGGAACTCCAAATCCTCCCAATCCTACAGAGCCCGTGGTCGTTGAACCGACGGCAACTCCAGCACCAGTAGGCACTATTCTTGCTCGTGCAGTTGAAATACAGCCTACCGATGTGACGTGTGCTGATGTGCGTGCAATTTCGACCGGAAACGCAGAGATCGATGGCACCACTATTGGATTCACTCAGTCTAGTGCAAGCCAGCCAACACCACTGACTCAGTCAGGAGCAAACTACGTTTCGTTCTCTTCTATTGCTGGAGGGTCATATACCATAGATCCTCAACCGCTTGGTAGCAATTGGATGCTTGCAGCAAGTTGCTGGACAAATAGCAATGGTAATTCTAGTACCGGTTTTTCTACCGTCCTTGGTGATGGAGAGATACTTCAATGGGATATAGGATACATGTGGGGAACTAGCTGGGTGCAGACCAATGGCGGAGATGTCTATGCCTCTGGTTCGTTAAAATCGTTTATTCCAGACGTCACCCCCCGCGTTTTTAGCACCAATGGCACAGGTGGATCTCCTGGGGTTGTAACCTATGGCACTACGTATGATTTTGATGGAGGTAGTGTCGAACAAGGGGCAGATCGCGTGTCATCGCCAAACAATTGGTTGGTGAACGAAACTCGATCGACAGTGAATTATTATGACTATTTTTATCGCCGTTATGGTAGTCCAACGACTACAGATAACACATCTTTTATCAATTTAGCAGCGGTTGAGCAACCAGAATCTCGCCCTACCCCCTACTATATAGATGGAGATATGACGACATCTGGCGATTGGGTTGTGGGAGACGGTGAAAACATAGTATTTATCGTTACTGGAAATCTCACGCTCGGTGGTCAGGTAAATATAACAGGTTCCGGTTTTGTGGCGTTTATCGTCGGTGGACAATACTTAAGTGTCAGTTCATCGGTGGGCACGACTGCTTCGGCAACCGCGCCGGTAGTTGAGGGTATTTATGTGCTTTCTCCATCAGGAACATTTCAGACTGGGCTATCTACTTCTATTGGAGCCGCGAAATTTGTAGGTAAGGGGATGTTTATATCAGGAAATTTCTTGCTTCAGCGAGATCTGGACTTGTATGGTGGTAACACTCTCTATCCCCCAGAATTATTTGTGTATAATCCAAAGCTTTTGGTTACCATGCCAGATGAGATGAAAGAGCTTCCCGTCATTTGGCAAGAAGTCGCTCCATAATGCACGTGTTTTTTGGTCATTACCCCGTTAACTTTGCTACAATACCTTAGTATGAACTTGCAAGAACTACGAAATAAACATTCACGACTCACGTACAAATCGTACAAAGTTATACAAACAACAGAAGCATTGATAATTCGATTCGAATTTGTACTTGCGCCTGACATAGTGTTTCGCCCAGAGGTACAGATTCCGTTTATGGGCAAGATAGATGAGCAGGCGCTTGGTATTTTTGCACTCCATGTAGGATTGATAGAAATGATAAGTTACTGGAAGGTAGCATGTCCTGCCGAGATAGTAGTGGAAGCAGGGGATGTTTCTCTCGAGCAGATTCGATTTTGGAACGATCTTTTTATGCATGGATTGGGAGAGTTTTATTATCAAAATCAAATCGACTTTACACAATCAAATTTTTTTCATATCACCAATTCAGTACAAAATACGAATTCTACTATAGAGCGTATTGATAGTCCAAAGCATGATTTTAAAGGAGTTGAATCTATACGATCAGATTCGTACAGTGGAGACCTAGTGCTCGCAAGTGGTGGCAAAGATACGGCCGTGACGCTTGCTCTATTATCTGGTTCCGGACTACCCTTTTCTACAATGGTAGTAAATCCTACTCAAGCTAGTCTTGCAAATATAGTTGCCGCGGGTTTACCCCGTCCAATCGTGGTTAAACGTATAATAGACCCACAGCTTTTAGCGCTTAATAAACAGGGATATATGAATGGTCATACCCCATTTTCTGCGTATCTGGCTTTTTTGGGGGTTCTTGTCGCAAGCCTATATGGCAAATCACATGTGATTGTTTCAAATGAACGAAGTGCTGACGAGGGAAACGTGGTGTATAGAGGTCTAGAGATAAATCATCAATATTCTAAAAGTTTTCGTTTTGAAGAATTGTTCCGATCGTACTGTGCGAAGTTCTTAACGGCAGATATTGGCTACTTTAGCATGCTTCGTCCTCTCAACGACATACAAATTAGTATGATTTTTTCAAAACATCCAGATTTTTTTATCACGTTTCGTAGTTGCAATGTTGGGAGTAAAACAAACACATGGTGTGGTGCATGTGCCAAGTGCGCATTTACGTATCTAGTCCTCTATCCGTATTTGTCTCACGAGCAAATGATAGTAAGTTTCGGAATGGATTTATTTGCACAGCCCACAATAGTTCGCTTTATTCGTGAGTTGGTGGG
The DNA here is from genome assembly GCA_018062625.1 of Candidatus Woesebacteria bacterium. GTDB lineage: Bacteria > Patescibacteriota > Microgenomatia > UBA10105 > UBA927 > UBA927. The sequence goes on along the minus strand of JAGORV010000006.1, from coordinate 36,125 downwards.
GCTAACACAAGTTAAACCGTTTGAATGTGTTGGAACACGAGATGAAGCATCCTTATCGCTATTGTTGTGTGTCGAAAAGTATAAAAAAGAAGGCCGAGAAGTTCCAGAGGGATTACTTTTGATAAAAAGCGATTTGGGCAAATCTGAAACTGACGTGCGTAGACTGAAAGAGTCTGTGATGGATCATTGGGGCGACACCTATAACGTGACAGAGGAGCACCTTTCGCTTTTACGAGCAGCGTGGGCAAATGTGGAGCATAGTATATGAACGATACAGATTTACCAGAAATACGCGGTGATAAGGTGTTGATTCTAGGGTATAGCCGAGAAGGTCAAAGTACGCATAAATGGCTACACGAGCATTATCCTAAGATTCATGTGGATATAGCAGATGCTAGCTCAGTTGCTCCAATCGTTGGGGAGTCTACGCAGGTTTATTCAGGTTCTGCATATCTTGCGTCGTTATCGAAATATTCGACGGTTATACGTTCTCCCGGTATTCCACCACATACACCTGAGCTTGTGGAATATATAAAGTTGGGTGGATTTGTTACGAGTGCCACAAATATATTTTTGTCACAGTTTCGTGATCAAACGGTGGGTGTGACTGGGACAAAAGGCAAAAGCACGACCGCAAGCTTGATTGCACATATATTAAAATCTTCAGTTTCTGACGTGCGACTCGTGGGTAATATTGGGTTGCCGATGTTGGATCATATAGAATCCGTAACATCAAAAACTGTATTTGTCGCCGAGTTATCTAGTCACCAGCTTAGCGACGCACGGTATAGCCCACAGATTGCAGTTCTTTTGGCGATCCAACCAGAGCATCTGGATTATTATCCAAATATAGAGTCGTATATACACGCAAAAGCCAATATCACTAGATTTCAATTTCCCCAAGATGCGTTTATTTGTAATTTGTCTGCATCTGGTGTGTCAGAAATAGCGATAGACTCGCCTGCGCAAAAGTTTGTATATAACACTGAATCGTCAGCTGGCACATCTGTTTTTGTGAAAGATGGCGCGATTATGTCTAAGGAGATTGGAAAAGACGAAGTTGTGATGAATATGGCTGATATTCAGTTGTTGGGAAACACAGAAAACATTATGGCTGCAGTCGCGGTTGCAAAGCTTTTTGGTATTGCACCGCATATTATCGGAGAAGCAATACATCCATTTACCCCACTTCCTCATCGTCTAGAAAATATAGGCACATTCCATGCTATAACGTTTTATAATGATTCACTTGCCACTATTCCTGAGGCAACTATTCATGCTCTTTCAGCATTTGGTGATCAGGTGGGTACCCTCATAGCTGGGGGGTATGACCGGCATTTAGATTTTACTGCCTTAGGCACATATTTAGCCAAGTTCCCTATAGATGTGTTACTACTCTTTCCAGATACGGGGGCCAAAATTTGGGCGGCAGTGTTGGCTGCAAATCCAGAATGTACCATAAAAAAACATGACGTTTCTTCCATGGAAGAGGCTGTGCGATTAGCGTATAAATATACGATGAACGGAAAAATTTGTCTTCTCTCCCCTGCGTCTGCAAGCTATAATTTATTTAAAGATTATGCGGATCGCGGTAATCAGTTTCGAGAGTGTGTAGTCAGGCTCGCAGAATAATTCTGGACATGAGTAATAGGTTTAGGATATACTATAGAAGTTATGCCAAAACGAACGTATCAACCAAAAAAGAAAAAACGAGCACGAACACACGGCTTTCGTAGTCGTATGAAAACGCAAATAAGTAGAAAAGTGCTTAAGCGACGTCGCGCAAATGGGCGAAAAAAACTCACCGTCTAACACATCTCACTGTATAATTTTTGTGTTTACGTATGCTTTCTAAACTCCACAGGATACCCTCAGTACGTATAAGCACGGTTATGCGAACCGGAAAGCGAACAATTGATGCAAGCCTACAGTGCACTGTTTTGCAAACACAAGCATCAGATAATTGGCGTTGTGCAGTAGTTGTGCCTACGACAACGAGTAAGCGAGCGGTAGTGCGGAATCGCATCAAGAGGCTAATTAGTGAATCGATTGCACATCGTAATCCACAGCTTCCGCTGGGGATCGATCTCATATTTTTTGTCAAAAAAGGATTTAATTACGACTCTCAACAACAGGCCAATAATCAAGTGCAAAGTTTGCTTACGCGAGCTGGATTTTCTATAGAATCATGATAAAGCAACGTATACTTTCCTCTATTCGGTGGTATCAGAAGTATTTATCTCCAGACACGGGGATTGCTAAAGCGCTCTGGCTGGTAGATAGTGCTTGTAGGTTTCAGCCAACATGTAGTGAATATACATATCAAGCAATCGAGCGCTATGGTATAATCTACGGATCGTGGTTGGGGCTATTACGCATTGTACGTTGTCACCCGTTTTCACGTGGTGGATATGACCCAGTACGGTAAAAAACTATGTTAGACGCAAATATTTGGAATCAGTTATTCATGTGGCCAATCATCAATTTGTTGATGGCGTTTTATAAGATTTTTGAATGGGCGCATATTCCTGGGCCATTGGGATTTGCGGTGATAGCACTTACTATCGCTATTCGTTTTCTTCTCTACCCTCTTATGCACGCTCAGCTTTCATCCGCTAAAAAAATGCAGAATTTGAAGCCACATTTGGATGCACTTACCGCAAAACATAAAGATAATAAAACAGCATTACAACAGGCACAACTTGATTTATATAAAGAGCATGGAGTAAACCCCGCTGCGGGATGTTTACCATTGCTTATACAGATGCCCGTATTAATTGCGCTTTACAATGTGTTTTATCAAGTCTTGCAAAACGGTAATATGGCGAAGTTGGTTTCTGATTTAAATCATGTTGCATATGCATCTTGGCTTCATATAACTATGTTGGATTTGTCGTTTTTAGGGACAAACCTTGCAGTAAAACCATCACAATGGCAGACACACGGTTGGTGGTTGCTTTTGATTCCTGTGATTACCGGACTGCTTCAGTTCTGGCAGTCTAAACTTATGATGCCAGCACAAGTAGCTCCAGATGCAAAGTTGGCAATCAAGAAAAAAGGTGCTGTGGAAGAAAAGAAACCAGAAGATACAGCAATGGAAATGCAGAAACAAATGATGTTGATAACACCGATTATGTTTGGTATGTTTGCGTATCAGTTTCCACTAGGATTAGCGTTGTACTGGAACATATTTGGAGTTTTTGGTATTATGCAACAGTTGAAGGTAAATAAATTAAATTAAAATATTATGGAAAACGATGCGTTGGTAGTTACACAGATTGTTGAGGAAATACTTACAAAGCTTGAAATTGCTGGAGCTGTAAGTGTGAGCTTGGATGAAACAGGCGCTTTTCGAGTTGGAGTCGAGACTGAAGAAACAGGCTTGCTTATAGGACACCACGGGAAAACCTTGGAAAGTTTACAGCATATCGCAGGGATCATTGTTTCTAAGAAATTGGGGCGATGGGTAAAAGTATATGTAAACATTGGCGATTATCGAGAAAAGCGTGAAGAAGCACTTATGCATATGGCACAACACGCTGCCGATCGCGCGCTCGCTTTAGCTCGACCAGTAGAGCTTACTCGTCTATCCCCTGCGGAGCGACGTATCATTCATGTAACGCTCTCAGGTGATGAGCGAGTCGTAACCGAATCGTTAGGTGAAGGCGATGGTCGTATCCTCGTAGTTAAACCAAAATAATTTTTGCAACGTTGATATAATGGCGGTAATGACTTTGCACCGCAAATTATTATTTCTTCTTGTTGTTTTTCTTCCGACACAACTTGGTTATCACTTCTGGCCGAACTGGTCTTCTATACTAGGACGTAAAATTGATTACCTCTCTCCTACTGTATATGTTACCGATATCCTAGTTATAGCGTTGATAATTACATGGATAATCGAGACAAAGCTTTACAAGAAAATTATATTCATCTTTCGATCGCTGAATAGTAAAACTATTTTTATGGCGCTTTGTTCAAGTATATTTATTTTTATAAATATTATATTTGCGCATAATGGAATAATTGCACTTATTGCATGGATAAAATTATTGGAACTTGTGATCTTGTGTAGTTATGTATACCAACAACGCCTTACACTGGCTGACATCACAAAACCTTTAGCGGTGGGTATTATAGGTATTGCCATTATTGGTATCTCTCAATATGTATTGCAGCGTTCGATTGGCGGTGCTTTATGGTTTTTGGGTGAACGATCTTTTGTGATAGATACTCCAGCTATTGCACGAATTACTATTTGCCAATTGTTTAATTCTTCTTGCGAATTGAAGTTGAGGGCATATTCAACGTTTTCACATCCAAATGTGTTGGGTGGATTTTTGGCAGTTACTCTTCCACTTATGCTTATGGAAGTAATGAAAAATAATAAACGACGAACGTCTCATTACCTGTATGTGGTTGCTATAGTTTTGGGGGCTATCGCGCTGGTGTTGAGTTTTAGTCGAAGCGCATGGGTAGTAACCGTATTTAGTACGATTAGTATAATTATATTTCGACACAAGCTTACTAAGATTCGATTATGTATTATTAGCATCTTATGTTTGGTTATGATTTCTGGGTTTATAGTCGCCCCCATTCAAGACGAGTCTGTGGTAGTGAGAAGACAGTTAAATGAATCGGCGCTTTCAATATGGTATCAGTCACCTATCGTCGGTATAGGATTAAATAATTTTCTTTTTGGTTTATCTCCAACGTTGCGATCACAACAGGTATATATTCTTCAGCCGGTTCATAATATATATTTACTTCTTTTGTCACAGGTTGGACTTATGGGTGTAAGTATAATTTTGGGTTATATCCTATCGTTTATATATGATAGCCGTAAGCGAAAGCATAATTATTCTTCATTGTATATATCAATGATTTCTTTATTGATGCTCGGTTTGATCGATCACTACCTATTTACGTTGCAGCAAGGGCAATTACTGTTTAGTTTAATTATTTCTTTGACTGCAGTAGCTATACGATTTCCGTCGAATTCATAAGACCTCAATACTTTTCATGCTACAATGGTCATCATGTTTGGGCATATCTTTTCTAAAGGGAGTTCCAGAAGTGTTGTGGTTATAAATACGTCTGCACAATTGGTTGGAAAATTTTTTGGGGCAGGAACAACATTCATCCTCAGTTTTATTATTGCACGACAATTTGGGGCATCAGGATTTGGTGATTTCGTAAAAATCACAACGTTTGTGAGTTTCTTTTTTTTAATCGCAGACTTCGGGCTAAACGCATTGTACCTACAGCGCACAGATTCAGAAGCACTCCCCTCGTTATTTGGTCTTCGGACAATTGGTAGCATTGGACTTATGTTCATATCTATTGCAGCTTTAGCATTTCTTCCCCAGTCCACCTCACAAGGATACACGTCGCTTGTACGGCTTGGAATTATTGTGTTTTCCCCCGCCATTATATTTCAAGCGCTAATAACAAGTGCTAATGCAGTGTTTCAAAAACATTTGCGATATATAGACGCTACGGTTGCTGTTGTTGCTGGTTCTGCGGTTACGCTCGGAATTTTATGGTTGGTTTGGGTAAGTAATATAGAAATTGGAGGAGGAGTCCTTGGTGTAGTTGCGTTGCTAGGTGGGAGTTTAACTACAGCGATTATTTCACTATGGTTTGCCAACCGAATCACTCCCCTGTCTATTACTTTTTCTTTCTCTTCAATGGGAAAGCTGTTTGTCGCTTCTGTTCCATTGGGCTTGACGCTTATTAGCAACGTTATATATGCACATGCTGACAGTGTGGTTTTGACTCTCACGCGCGCTTCTGTGGAAGTGGGCACTTATGGACTCGCATATAAAGTATTTGAAACCATTCTTGTGTTGCCAACGTTTTTTATGAATGCAGTATATCCCATGATGTTGGTTGCTCATAAGCGTCAAGATGTATTTAAGTCTTTGGTAAAAAAAACTGCTAGTGTACTGCTGGTTAGTTCAATAGCGCTGTTTATCGCTGCGTGGTTTTTTGCACCGTATTTTGTTTTGATACGACCCGATTTTTTACCAAGCATTTTGTACTTACGTATTCTCGTTTTGTCTTTGCCAATCTTTTTTTTGTCTTCATTGACTATGTGGATGCTGGTGACATACAAACGTCAATGGCATCTAGCGTGGATCTATGGAAGTGGAATGCTATTAAATATTGGATGTAATATTTGGCTTGTGCCGCAATTTGGCCCTGTGGCGTCTGCGTGGATAACAGTACTCTCGGAAGGACTAATATTGGCCGTGTCCTGCATGATATTATTTCCCATATTGTCGAAAACTACAAAGGCGTGAGAGAATCTTTTTCTATGCAACTAACAATTCATACAGATGGAGGAGCTAGAGGTAATCCCGGACCAGCTGCGGTGGGTGTGGTTATAGAGGGTGTAATAAAAGATGCGAATGATGAAAAAAATGTTGTTATAGAATTTGGTAAAAAAATAGGGGAGACAACAAACAATGTTGCCGAATACACCGCAGTGATCGAGGCGCTTGGCGCTGTCAAAAACTTGATGAGTGACGAAGGCGGTGTCACCGAAAGAGATATAACCATAAACTTCCTGTTGGACTCGACACTTGTGGTAAACCAAATCAACGGCACATTTAAAGTTAAAGAACCTAGGCTTCGCCAGTTGCTTTTAGAGGTTCATTCGCTGGAGGTCGAAGTTGGTGGCTTGATAACATATTCTTATGTGCCACGTGCACAGAACGCTCGAGCAGATTATTTTGTAAACCAAGCGCTTGATGCGAGTTAATCTTCATCGTTCTTCGGAGCACATTTTGTCATCTCGTGTTATTCATATGCTCGTTTGAGCTCTGCTCATGTTATGTTCAGCTTTACTGCGGCAATTACCTCCAAAGTTTCTGTTGTTTTCGGTTTATATGTTTGTCATAATAGGTAGGTAACCCTTCATACCCCTATGGTGGCCACAACCAATCAATTAGTCGGAGAGGAAGAACGCTCATCTGCGTTGGCGCGTATTGACGGGCAAGATCTAGTCTTTATAGAACCATTGCGGGAATTCTTACATCAAGCAGGGTGTACAGTGGTAGTAAATCGTGAAACGACGCATGACCCATTGTACTGGATTGTGGCGGGTGATTGTGAGTTCGTGAAAGGTTATGTAGCGGGGAAAAAATCTTCTGGTACCAAGCGCTTATTTATAGTCTATGACGGCGATTTATCTGATGAATTCTTGCAACGCTTAGGAGGGAAGGTTGTGCTTGTGGATCCAGTCCCACTTACTCAAGCACTTACGCGTGATGTTTTCTCTCATTTTTTCACCGGTAAACAGATCGTATATAACGCCCGAAAAGGACTTGGAACCAAAAGGGTGGTTAGTGTAATACACAAGCAACAATCACGTGAGCCAGTATCCTATGTGCCCCCCGCAGATTCACAGGATTCATCACGAATCGCGGGAATTATGAAACAGATTTTTGCTCCATCAAAAGTATTACCGAAACACGATTTATCATTTAATAGAAAGTGGCGCGTAATGAAGCAAGTTATATTTGGGTTACTTGTTTGTATAATTATTCCATCGATATTGTACGGTGTGTCATGTGTTTTGGCGGTAGGTTTTCTTTATGGGGGCAGTATGTCTTTGGTCCGAGGAAATTCTAAATTTGCTCATTCGTTTATTACGCAAAGCACTCGGAACACACAGATCGCTTCTACATTACTTCAGTTGACATCACCAGTATTACAGTCGTTCGGTTTGCAAGGATTTGCACAAGATCAAGAATTATTTTTATCCGTCGTTGCTGATGTTGCCAAAAGTGAAGTTGGAGTTTTGCGAATTCTTGATGGGGGAAAAGCCGTTGCTGTGAGTTTGCTTTCTGGGGAAGCGCAAACCGGACAGGTGAAAGGACTTGCTGATGTTCTTGCTCTTCGGTCAGACGTTTCCCAAGTAGCTCAACATCTTGCCCTTGTTCAAGCACAACTAGATTCCTTGCTTTTATCATCTCGATTCCCGTTTAACATAGGTAGATTTAAAGATGGTGCACGTGTTGCAATGGAAAAATTAGTCACACTTCGTCAAATGACCGAATATGCTCAGAGACTTTTAACGTTATACCCTGAAATTGGAGGGTTTCGAAAAAAACAAACTTATCTTGTGTTGTTGCAAAATAGTATGGAGTTGCGACCTACTGGGGGATTTATAGGAAGTCTGCTTTTGGTTTCGTTTGCAGACGGAAAGTTAGCTAACCTTGAGGTGCAAGATGTGTATACTGCTGATGGTCAGCTGAAAGGTCATGTCGATCCACCACAACCTATACAGTCACTTCTTGGACAAGAGCACTGGTATCTACGTGATAGCAACTGGGATCCAGATTTTTCGAAGAGTGGACCGCAGGCTGCATGGTTTTATGAAAAGGAGATGAACACAAAGGTAGATGGAGTTATAGCACTTTCGCTACCACTGGTAACCAAGCTTCTGGAGGTAACCGGTCCACTTGAATTGTCGGATTTTAATGAGCGAATTTCGGCTGGAAACTTTTTTGTAAAATCGTTGTTGTACACTCAGACAGACTTTTTTCCAGGATCTACACAAAAGAAAGATTTTTTGGGGAGCTTAACTAATGCACTGTTGATGCGCTTGACGACTGATAAAAGCATTTCACCTGCTAAGTTGTTTTCTGCGATAGCCAGCTCACTTGAAGGACGAGATGTGCAATTTTATTTTAATGACACAAATGTACAAGGGATAGTTTCACAATGGGGATGGTCTGGGGGAGTAGGATTCCCATCCTGTTCACATATACTTCAGGATATCCCATGTGTACAAGATGGTATCGGGATAATTCAGGCAAACCTTGGAGTGAATAAGGTGAATTATTTTATAAAACAACAAGCGGATTCACGGATTGTTATAAACACAACAGGTGATATTCGCCAAGAAACCTCTATGACACTTATCAACTCCTCAACAAGTCTTGGACATGATGGAGGCGGTGAATATAAATCTTATGTGCGCTTTTTGTATCCCGCCGACACGGAGTTAGTTTCAGTGTCGGTAGATGGGCAAGCTGTTGAGCAGTTTGACCCCAGGAAGCAAGATGCATCTAGTTCATCAGTGCGTGTAGAGAGGCTTGACGACGGTGTTGCGATTGGCGTGCCTGTCACTGTAGGAGTTCACGCACAGAAACAGATTATAGTCACGACTATGCGATGGGGAGCGCTCATGACAAAGCCTACAGGCGTGTATCAGTTTAGCCTGAGAAAGCAGGCGGGGGTTACCAGTACTCCTTGGCACGTAAGCATACAATATCCTGATGCATGGAACGCAAATACAGATCTTAAGCTTGCAAAACCAGGGGTACTTGAGTACAATACAGATCTGGTTAGAGATAGTCAGTTAAAGGTCCTATTTACTTCTTCTTTATGAAAAAATATACATTGCAAGGTCAGAAAAGAGAACTCGTTGGTCGAAAGGTAAAAACCCTTCGAGCTAAGGGTATCGTACCAGCCACCGTATACGGCAAAAAAATACAAAGTGAAAGTATCGCCATAAATGCGTCTGAGTTTTTGAAAATGTATGCTACCGCCGGAGAAACTGGCTTGGTGGAGCTTACAGTTGGTACACAGATGAGTCCTGTTTTGGTCCATACGGTTCAAAAACATGCAGTGACCTCTGAATTACTTCATGTTGAATTTTATCAAGTTGATTTGAAGGAAAAAGTACACACGAAAGTTCCATTAGTGTTGGTGGGTGATTCAGTGGCTGTTTCTGAGAAGAAAGGTGTATTGCTCACTATTTCTACAGAAGTTGAAGTCGAAGCATTACCTGCAGAGTTGCCAGAAAAGATTGAAGTAGACGTGACTGGATTAGCTGAGGTAGATCAAGAGCTTAAAGTGAGTGACTTGAAAGTTCCTCAGGGAGTTACTGTTCTGACTGAGCCAGAAGTTATTGTGGTAAAGGTTGGAGCATTGGTAAGTAAAGCAGCAGAAGAGCAGGCAGCAGCAGAAGAGGCAGCTGCTGAAACTGCGACAACAGAAGCCGCAGAAGCTCAAGCAACAGATAAACCTGCAGAAGCACAAGCTACAGATAAATCCTCAGAAGAAAAAGAAAAGAAGGAGTAAAGTTTACTTCGCAAGATTTTCAAATATTTTTATAGTAGTTCCATTGGGATCTAGCAGTGCCGCTTTTCTAATGTTTTCAGAAACCATCTTGGGATTATTTAGTACGTATCCAAGTTGCGCCATAGCAAGATAGGCATCTCGATATTCGGGATGATTTGAAGCGATGGATTCCCAATAGGTAAGTTGATTCTGCAATGCATCGTTTTTTTTCTGCCAAGCGGATAGAGGAGATGGCTCGTTGGTAGTTTCTCCCAATACATTTGTGTTTCGAAATGTATTTATTTTTAATAGCTCATCTTTTGCTAGGCTTACTTGGCCTTGCCTCCAAAGCATTCCAGCATATGATACATGACTATGGATTGAGTTGGTAATTTGAATAATGGGAAGTTGATCGAATCGTATAGTCACATTTAATACGAGTAAAATAATGATGCTACCCCATAAACCAAGCTTTATCCACCCCTCGATTGACGCGCGAACGGCCTTTGCGGGGATAAATCGGGTATAGTGCGTTAATTGAATTTTCATGTCTATTACTATCTAGGCAGTGGTAGTTATTGAGTCTACGGTATCATAAATTATGTCGCAAGTGTATGTTGGACCTATGGAACATATTTGTATATGTTCTTCTTGAATGCAAACAACGTTTATGATATTGTTCAACTATGGTTAAGCGAAAAATTGAGTCCAAACAAGTGGAACTGCCTCCTACATATATTGAAGCTCCTCAGAACAAAAGGAATCAAAAAATGAATTGGAAGATAGTGGTTGGCATACTAGTTTTGTTATTTATCGGACTACTTGCAGCGAATAAAGGATTGATCATAGCAGCGGTAGTGAATGGTAAACCGATTTACACATGGCAGCTAAACAGTGCTATGCGAAATAGATTTGGTCAACAGACACTTGAAGGTATGATAGGCGAGCAGTTAATCGCAGATCAAGCAAGATCTTCTGGGATCACGGTGACACAGCAAGACGTTGAAGCTAAACAGCAAGAGGTCTTGGGTAGTTTAGGTGCCGATGTAAAACTTGATGACTTACTGAAGTTTCAGGGACTTACAAAAGCGGATTTTATCAATCAACTTAAATTGCAATTGCTAGTTGAAAAATTACTTACGAAAGATCTTGTTATTACCGAAGCCGATGTACAGCAATATATCGCTACAAATACCGCTACATTAGTAGCAACGGAGCCCGCGAAACTAAAGCAAGAAGCGACACAAGCGATAAAAACTTCTATTGTGAACGAGAAGTTGCAAACATGGTTTGCGGAGGTACGTCAAAAGGCTAAGGTATTGAAATTCCTCTAATTTCTCGGTACGCTTCATCATAAGGGGGTTACATATGCATTTACCATGGTATTTAGGAAACAGTAGGGGATTTGATTTTTTACCCATGGGTATTTTGTTTTTGTTTATGTGGTCTGCTGTTTGGACGGGACTTGCCCTGTGGCATGCTGCACGACGAGGGAACTCTGGGTGGTTTATTTGGTTTTTACTGGTGCACACCGCTGGTATTGTGGAGATTATTTATTTGTTCACTGTAGTAAAAATTCAAGATAATAGAGTAACGAAGCCCACTCATCACCGAAAGAAATGATGACCAACTGGCGTAAATTAAAAGCAAATCCAACGCTTTGGCGTCGATACTTCATTCGAGAAAAAGTGCTCACCGCTATACGAACCTTTTTTTTCAACCGCGCTTTCCATGAAATTGAAACACCAATTCTCATAGCAAGGCCTCCTGCAGAAAGTTATTTGGACGTTTTCGAGACGACGTTGTTAGATAGAAATAGACAGCCATATAAGGCGTATCTTTCTACATCTCCTGAGGTCCCTTTGAAAAAATTGATGGTAGCGGGGTTAGGAGATTGCTTCAGTATTACCAAAAGCTTTCGAAATATGGAGACACAAAGCAATACACATAATCCAGAATTTACGATTCTCGAGTGGTATCGAGTAGGGGCAGACTACAAGGAGATCATGAAAGATTGTGAAGAACTTTTGTTATTTATAAATACGTATTTATTGCGGTCCATTGAGGAAAATAGAGCGAAAAATACTCATGTACTAAAATATCAAGGTAAACAAGTGGACTTATCTGCTCCATGGGAAAGATTAACAGTGTCACAGGCGTTTGAAAAATGGGCAAAAGTGAATTTCGATGAGTTTCTGGATGAGGCGAGTGCTCGAAGAATAGCTCAAAGTAAAGGATATTCTGTGGAAGCAAACACGACATGGGAAGAGTTATATAATCAGATTTTTCTGAATGAAATTGAGCCAAATTTGGGCAAGGGTAAGCCAACGATTCTGTATGAATTCCCAGCGAGTATGGGTGCGCTTGCTCGAAAAAAAGCATCGGATCCGCGGGTTGCAGAACGATTTGAATATTATATAGAAGGATTGGAATTAGGTGATTGTTATAGTGAGCTTACCGACTGGAAGGAACAGCAAAATCGATTTGAGGTTGAGCTCGCTGAGATTCGTAGAAGCGGTAAAACAGTATATGACTATGATCATGATTTTATTGAAGCGCTGAAGGAGGGATTACCCGATTGTAGTGGTATAGCAGTTGGCGTCGATCGTCTGGTTATGTTATTTGCTGATACTAAAAAAATTCAAGATACTTTATTTTTTCCCGTGGAAGAGTTGTTTATATAATTATGATTGTGAGATTGGCAACAGATTCTGATTGTGAACAAGTACTTGGTTTGTTAAACCAATTAGGAGAAATAATTAATGAATTTGTGCATTTTGATCCTGATAATACACGAGTCTTGGAGCTTGGGAGGGAGAATTATCACGCAGCCATAAAGCGTGAAGATCGTTTGATATTCCTCGTTGAGGACGAAGGAAAAATTCTTGGAGTTGCTACTTTTTTCATTCTAATTGATTTTATGAGCGGTCGACCTTTTGCTCATATTGACGATTTTATAGTTGAAAAAAATCATCGAGGAGAAGGCATCGGAACGATGATGCTTGAGCACATAAAAATGTATGCAAAAAGCATTGGTATACATGTCATTGAGCTTACTTCTAGTTTACCCTTGACCAAAGCACACGCGTTTTATGAGAGTCGTGGAGGGAAATTTGGGAGGAAGGTTATCAAGTTTGAATTATAGTAATTATTTGCCAGAGGAAGGCCATATGTGAGATAATTATATAGGTCCCAGAGGGATTTTTTTTATGTCCACCATAACTACAGCACAATTTAAAAAAGGCATGTTTATCGAGTTTAAAGATGATCCACATCTGATCACCGATATGCAATTCGTGAACCCTGGAAAGGGTTCAGCATTTGTACGTACCAAGCTTAAAAGCTTGAAATCTGGAAAAGTACAGGAGTTTACATTCAAATCAGGCGAATCTGCAGAGGAATTACCAATCTTGACTCGGGAGATGCAATATCTCTACAAAGAGGGCGATGACCATGTATTTATGGATAATTTTTCCTATGAGCAATGTACAATCTCCTCGATAATGATTGGGGATTTTATAAAATACCTAAAGCCCAATGATTCATATCAGGTACTTATGCTCGATGAAGATGCTGTTGGCTTACGATTTCCTAAAAAAGTTTGGTTAAAGGTTTCTGAGGCTGATGAAGGGGCAAAAGGAAATACAGTTAGTGGAGCGACAAAAACGGTAGTATTAGAAACTGGCGCCGTTGTCACCGTTCCGCTTTTTATCAAAACTGGGGATATAATTGGTGTAGATCCAGAAACAAATTCGTATTTGGAACGAGGATAGTCTCTTGAGCTTGCTAAGTTCTAAGCATACTATACACTATATAGTATGAAGCCCATTGCTTCTTTTATACAAAATACTCCCAGACGACATTTTTTATTCTTTAGACAAGTTTTAGTTTTTATTGGTGTGTTGGCTGTATGCGTCATGGTGGCTGTTGTATTTTTTGTTATTCAAGGAAAAACCAAGATGCTTGAGTCGCAAAAGTCACAGCTTCAAGTAGAGGCACAGTCGCTTTCTGGTCAGCTCGTTGATCTAAAAAACGAAGATCAGTTTGTGAAGAATGCCAAACTCACAGAGGAAATGACCAATATGCAAACTACATACGCACAGGCCGTGTCGGTGTATGAGCTGTTATTAGATTTGCGTTCGGTGAGTCGCGATAGTGGAAAGTTAGAGCAAGAGTTTGCAGATAGTCTCTCTAGCTTAAGCAAGCGCCAGTGGGTATCGGCTTCTGCGCAACTCAAATCTCTAGCTAGTGACATAGAAGCTACGAAGGCGAAAATTGCAACCACTTTTGTAATTCCGGAGAACGTAACAGAAAGTAATGCGCCACCAAGTTCAGGGTTTAGTAGACAGTCTGTCAAAACCGACTCAGCCTCGTTTTTGGTGGATATGGTAGCCGCTGATATGGCAACGACTAAGGTTATCGTCGATACTGCCTCAAACGAAACATGCACACGTGATTGCCCTGTGTTGTCATTGGGGGACTACGTGTCCAGAAGTGGTGCATTTGCAGGAATAAACGGATCATATTTTTGTCCTGCAGATTATCCAAGCTGTGCAGATAAGAAAAATTCATTTGATACGTTGCTTATGAATAAAAATAAAACGTATTTCAATTCCGATAACAATGTGTATAGCACTGTTCCAGCAGTGATATTTATGGGTGGATCCATGAGATTTGTGGGAAGATCGCTCGATTGGGGAAGAGACACGGGGATAGATGGTGTTATAGCAAATCAGCCACTTTTACTTTCTGGTGGTAATATAGCCTTTGGTGGGGGTAGTGATCCTAAGCAGGGAAGCCGTGGGAATCGGAGTTTTGTGGGTAATAAAGGATCTGTTGCGTATATTGGTGTCGTGCACAATGCAACAGTTGCTGAGGTGGCAATTGTATTGAAGGCTTTAGGATTAGAAGGGGCGCTCAATTTAGATAGTGGTGGCTCAACCGCACTTTGGAGTGGGGGATACAAAGCGGGACCTGGGCGAGGGATCCCGAATGCCATCTTGTTTGTTCGAAAATAATCTGCATACAATATCATCATGGAAGACAAACCATTAGATTCACAAGCACCAACAGTTCCACCTCCTGACGCACAGCCAAAACCAACGCTTACGTATGAGGAAACGCCTATTATCGAGCCGATTGCAGAATCTGTGCACGCGGCAAATGAGCCTATACACACGAAACCGCCAGAGCCAGCGCCAGTCCCCACACATCAACCTGCACCTCAAAATCATATTCCAGGAATTCCACACACGCCATCCAAGCGGAGTGCGGGAAGAGTTTTTGGGAATATAGTATTTTTTGTTATCCTATTTGGATTAGGGGTGTGGCTGAGCTTGCAGTTACGAGAGTTTTTGGCAACACCCGCCGAGATAGTAAACCCTGAGACCACCCCTGTTGAAACCGTAAATGCACCAACCTCTGTTCCGATAAAAACTGCTTCAGGATCTGCTGTAAAGCCTCAGGGAAGTTGGGTAACGTATCAGGTCATGAGTGGATCATCAAAAAAGGTTATGTCTGGTGTTTCGTATCAGCTACCTTCCGAAATCACTGCGCCCGTATGTGATGGAACAAATTGTCCATCTCAAGGAACAAACCTTACAGGTAGCACCCGGTTTACTGTAGCTGCTCGAGGGAAAGGATTTACCCTTCCTGATTTTCGAGGAGCGATACTCACCGATGCAACTGGCCGTCAGTTTGTCATGAAACAATCAATCGTTGGAGGTAAAAGTGTGTATGAATATGTTGGTGATTTTGCAGGAAGAACTGGTGGGGGTTATAGTTTTACAAAAATGCGCGGAGTACTAGTTCCAGTTACAGATACGATTTCTGTTGAATTTAATCATTTTGCACCCGTAGGAATTACGAGTGACTTTGCAGCAGACGAGGTATTGTTTGATAAAATAATCGCCTCATTTACATCAACCATTACACCAGTGGCAACCTCTACACCGGCAACCGCTACAAGCTCAGGATTTTGATGTTGGCCATGATGAAATAATCAGAGGCTCTGAATATTTTCTTGGAAGTTTACTCCAAATTTCTTCAGTGACAAAAGGCATAAATGGGTGGAGAAGTCTGAGGATAATTAAATATGTGTGTCGCAAGACCGCGAGGGCTTGAACATCACCCGACTGAAATCGTTCTTTATTTTTTTCCAAATGCACATCAGCAAGTATGTGCCAAGCAAATTCATATATTTTTTGTGCTGCATCTGAGAAATTATATTTCTCCATATTTCGAGTTGCTCCCGCAATAAGTGTGTTTAGCTCTGAAATAATTTTTTTATCGTCAGCATTGATAAGTTCTTTTTTCATCTGTTCGTCATAGAATGGTATCGATTTGCCAGCATTATCAAAGTTCATGAGAATAAATCGCGCAATGTTCCAGAGTTTATTAGCGAAGTTTCGCATACCCCGAATTTTATCTTCAGAAAGTGCTTGATCGTTTCCAGCTCCTGCACCAAATATAAGTGCCATACGTAGTGCATCGGCTCCATAGAGGTCAATCATTTGTAGTGGATTTATAACGTTGCCTTTAGACTTGCTCATCTTTTGACCTTTTGCGTCTCGAACAAGTCCGTGGAGATATACAGTTTCAAATGGAACTTTTCCCGTTTGGTGAATACCCAACATAAGCATGCGGCAAACCCACCATGGGAGAATGTCGTATCCTGTCTCCATGACAGAGGTGGGATAGAAATAGTCAAAGTCGTCTTTTCCAGTGGCATTTAGGGTTGCATACGGCCATTGTCCTGAGGAAAACCATGTATCAAAGGTATCTGTGTCTTGGGTTAGCGTATCGCCGCTACAGTGCTGACAATTTTTTGGTGTCTCACCATTTGTGACAGTCCATTTGTCGCATGCGGCACATTTCCAAGCAGGGATTCTGATTCCCCATACGTTTTGACGGCTGATGTTCCAATCATGAAAGTCGGTAAGCCACTGTAAAGCACGCTTCTCAAATCGTTTTGGAACGAACGCAACTTTTTTGGCCTTTATAGCTTTTTGGGCATCGCTAGCTAAGGGCGCAACCTTTACATACCACTGCTCAAGGGGAAGTGGTTCTATAACGGTGCCACATTTCCAGCATGTGCCGACGCGATGGGTATAATTTTCGTCTGTTTTTACGAGTAAGCCATCGGCTTTGAGATCTTCTACCATCAGCGCTCGAGCCACTGCCACTTTTTTGCCATGATATTTTTCTGCCCGCTCTTTGTATTTGGGATTGATGTTTGGTTTTGCCAAAAACCACGAGAAGTCCATCTTCCCTCGAAAATCGATAATCGGAGTGACAGGGAGATTAAATTTTTGTCCTAATTCAAAATCATGAGGATCATGTGCTGGGGTCACTTTCATGATTCCTGTTCCAAACTTCGGGTCCACATTTGGATCGGGTATTACAGTCATTGTAATAGGCCCTAGAAGCCCCATAATCTCCATAGACTGACCAATGTACTTCTTATATCGTTTATCCTTGGGGTTGACGGCTAGTGCGGTGTCTCTAAATTTAGTTTCTGGACGAACGGTGGCGATGGTAAATGGACCATATTTTAGGTAGTAAAGTGGATCTACCCTTTCAACATAAAGAACTTCTAAATCAGAAAACCCTGTACCGTCTTTCGTACAGTAATTGACGAGTCGATTGTTTCGATAGACGAGACCTTCGTCAAAAAGTTGTTTAAATAATCCATACACCGTGTTAACCACGTGAGGATCGAGGGTAAATATGTTTCTACTCCAATCAAGAGAAAACCCAAGTCTTCGAAGTTGATTTTCCATTTTACCGCGGTTTTCGTGTACAAAGTTCCAAATATCTTTATAGAGCGTTTCTCGATCAAAGTCGAAGCGACTTTTGCCTTGTTTGGCTAAATGTTTTTCATACACAAACTGTGTTTCAAATCCTGCATGATCTGCTCCGGGAAGCCAAAGGGTAGGATCACCCATCATACGATGAAATCGCACCATGATATCTTCCACAACGTACATGGCATGTCCTACATGTAAATCTGCGTTTGCGTTTGGAGGGGGGAGGAGGATGGAGAACGGCTTTCTACCTTTGGGTAAGTCTTTCTTGTCAGTTTTTGTTGGCGCAAAATATCCACCAGATTCCCACATTTTATATATGGCATCTTCAACGAGTTTTGGTTGGAAATTCTTGTCCATGGAATAATTGTAGATGAGAACAAGATGTGGAGCAATGTTTACAGCTCGTCAAGCTTGATGTGTTCGACGTGTTTGTCTTTGATAAACTCCAGATATTTCTCTGTAGTAGACAAGCGCTTGTGTCCCACTAATTTGCTAATTGTGGTGATAGCAGTTCCCGCCATAAGGTGATGGGCGATAAATGTATGACGCAAATCATTTACTTTTGCATCTTCAATACCCGCAACTTTGAAGAATCGATCAATGGCTGTACGGATATTTCGAATAAGGAGTGGTCTACCGGTCTTTGTGATAAAAAGTGCATCTGATTTGGTGCTGCTTGTGCCACGAATTTTCATCCATGATGCAAGCGCATCTTTTGCCGCATGATTGAGTGGTACATTTCGTTCTTCATGACCCTCTTGTGAAGATATGTGCAACTCAGTATCGAGCATGTCAGATACCATAAGATTTGCTAGTTCTCCGATACGAATACCAGTTTGGAGGAAAAGCTCTACTATGGCATATGTGCGCAAATCACCTCGACATGCATCACGAAGCGCTCGATATTCAAGTTTAGATAATATTCGCGGTGGTTTGACCTCATATTTTGGATGATCGATATCAGCCGCTGGATCGAGAGTGACAATACCTGAAGCCTTTAAGAATCGGTAAAAGGTCTTCATGGAATTGATCTTGCGTGACACGGATTTTGGGGTGTAATTGTCTGAAGCAAGTTTCTTTAAGAAAGCCGCAAGCTCTTCGCTTTTGATCTCAGTAATGTCTTTTTTACCAGTATTTCCAAGGAAAGAGACCAACTGCTCGATATCTTTGCTATATGCTACGATAGTTGCACGAGCACGTCTGCGAGATTCAAGATGTTCGACGAATTGCTTGTGAGCGGTTTTTAGATCTACAGCCATAGTATGCGGTGCTGAAAGCTAGCTGCGAGGCAGACGCGCGTTAAGCAGATCAGAAGCCTATAATATCACAGAATGTTCATGGTTGCAATGGTGAGTCAAAGTTATGAAAACAACTCAGCTTAGCGTCGTGCGATTTGTCCTCCTTATAATTAGCTTCGGGCTATCCATCAGTGCGCTTCGAACGATAGTGGATTTGTGGCATAGGCGCGATATTATGCAAGAGCGTCAGGTTGAGCTGAATCGTAAAATAGAGGATAACGCTCGACTGACTCAAGAACTCAAAGAAATAGGTTCTGAAGAATACACAGAAAAAGTAGCAAGAAATACACTCGGGTTGGTGAAAGATGGTGAATCTATTGTGATATTGCCTGGAGCAGGTAGCAGGAGTGGTGGGCCACCTAGTGAAACTGAACGAACGGTAAATTGGCAAAAATGGTGGGGATTGTTTTTTTGAGTGCCGGCGGCAGGGATCGAACCTGCGACAAATGCCTTATGAAGACACTGCTCTACCACTGAGCTACGCTGGCTACCGGCAAATGCGTGTTGTGACTACTTTTGTGTTGCGGGGCTAGGAGTCGCACCTAGTCTAGGAGATTATGAGCCTCCTGTGCTGCTTTACACTACCCCGCGGTTTTGTAAATACGTATTCATTATAACTTATCGAGCTCCTATTGGTCAAAGAAGGATTGACAAAACATATATTATAGGATATAATAGTATCTATGACTGATTTAGAACTTAGCCCATTTACCTCTGATCCAAAAACAATGGAAGCCATGGACCGGCTTACCGTACTTCGTGCTTTACATGCTTCAAAGAGTGAAAGGGGCTCTGGTGTAAAAAAATTAACACAGCATGCTGAAAGGATTGGTGTGAATTCAGGCGCAATCCAACACGCTCTTGCTGAAAATAATAATCTACAAGGAAGAGTTACTGACTTTTTACAATGGGCCTCTGCGCAATTTTCTTCAAGAGCCACGGCGTAAGGTACATTATAAGCCCCGTAATCATTTGAATCCCAAAGGCAATAGAAAAATAGGTCGCGGTTTGAAAATGGAGCATTCTTGACGCTATTTCGTCTATAAATGCGAATGTCATGGGGTATCGCATAACAATCCCAGTAATCATTTGAGTGAGTCCAAGTATTACCACAAAAAATAGACTCCAGTTATGTATTTTTCTGGCATAAAAAGAGATTTTTCCAAGGTTCATGATTGAATTGTATCAAATAACTTACCTCTTCAAAGAGGGGAGTTGACATTGTACTACTATACTAGTACAATAGTACGACGTTATGAAATCTGATTGGTTAAATGAGTTATCTCAAATTCTAGTAGAAATTAAAAACAGAGAGGAAATGACTTTGTTTTTGAGAGGACTATTAACAGAGGGGGAATTAGAAGAGATTACGAGACGTGTGCAAATAGTGAAAAAGCTAAAAGCGGGTATATCGCAACACGTTATCGCCAAAGAAATGGGTGTTGGAGTTTCGACAGTGACACGGGGCTCCAAAGAATTGCAAAAGGGAAGATTCATACAAGTATAAATATGAAACAAAAGAATTGTTTACATGGGAATAATTGGCAAAACCTCCTAATTCTGGAGGTGTCTGTAATCGTGGTGTAAAAAAAGAAAATATACACGCATGATGAGCCTCCAGTAATGGAGGTTTTTTTGTGATTTAGAAAGGAGGTGAAAATTATGAAAAATATGAGAGAAGTGGTTAGTAACGCGTTGGTTATCGGTGGCTTATTGACTACTGGTGGTTCTGCAGTGGATGCAATAAAAAACACTACATTACTTGCCGAGTTAAATAGACACGATGCCAACATTGAACAAATGCAGCATAAATATTCTATTCAAGTGCAGTGTTATCCGACAGGATTGTTTTCGGGTGGTAGTAGTGTTGGAGCTGAATGTTTTGATGATGTAATTGGTGTTGAACGTGGAGCTAGGGAAGACCAAATCCTAAAGCTATATTCAGACGAGCTGGCACAACTGCAAGCAAAAAATCCGATAAATCCACGTGCAAAGCGAGATGGAGCAATTGGCTTACTGGGGCTTTTGATTGGTGCTGCAGGAAGTCTTGTTCCAGAAACAAAAAAGAGAAAGTGACTGCATGTGTTGGGAATTCATGTTGCTGCAGCAATATGAATTCGTAAAAAAGAGTAAAAAGTGAATGGTGACTTACGATAAACGGAGGTAAACTATGATTGGAGAATTTGCAATAAAACATGTTGAATTTACTAATAAACAGATTGAAAAAATTAGAGAAAAATCTTTTCACATCGGCACGCGTCATAGACAACTTATACGACCAGATTTATTTCGAAATGCGATAGTCATGACGGATAACGCATCAAATTGTTTAGCTGGTGTGGGCTTGGTGCCCAAAGGGCTGTTTGTATTTCATGACCCGCCATTACGTGTATTAAATCACGAGCTTCCAATTGCAAAAAGTATGCGAGGCGTTGGTATTATTGGTGGATCATTAACCCATTGGGAAGCGACGCAAGAATCATATAATAAAAGTGGCATTGTTTTCGAATATATAAAAAAGCCCAGAGGGGAGGAGCGCAATACAGATTTAAGTTTTGCATTCGCAATTAATATACCTAATCTTAGTATTGAGTATGGGTATTATCAAAATCCAAAAGGATACTCTAATGATGGTTGGTTATTTGAATAAATGAATTGGATTTGTAGGTTGGTTGGAATATAAATATATTTACATTTTCGAAAAGCGTAGCGTTCGTATACAATAAGGAGAATTATGAAACGATTTTTATCTGGAATTACACCGAGTGGAGATGGAAGCCTGCATATCGGCAATTATTTAGGAGCCGTACGGCAGTTTATTGAGATGGCAAAAACGAATGAGACGTATCTGATGGTTGCTGACCTTCATGGGCTTACCACCATTCAAGACAAGAAGCAGCTTCAGCACAATATTGAAACACTTATTTTAAACGAGCTTGCACTTCTCAAAGGATTTTTGACTCGTGAAGAATTTGAAAGAATTGTTTTTTTTCGTCAATCTGATGTCCCTTTGCACACTGAGGGACAGTCGATCCTCAACAACATAACTCCCCTTGGGCTCTTGAAACGTGCTCATGCGTACAAAGACAAGTTGCAAAAAGATGTATTGGAGGACGATATCAACGTGGGGTTGTTTAGTTATCCAATGCTTATGGCTTCAGATATTCTTTTATATCAGCCAGATTTCGTTCCAGTAGGAAAGGATCAGAAACAACATATAGAAATAACACGTGATATTGCCGATCGATTCAACAAGATTTATAAAAAGCAGGTGTTTAAAATGCCCGATGCCTACATACCTGAAGAAGTGGCAGTGGTGCTTGGCACTGATGGTCAGCGCAAGATGAGTAAAAGCATAGGAAATATTATTGCGCTTTTTGAATCAGAGGAAGTCATACGAAAACAAGTAAATGGTACATTTACCGATCCGACTCGTAAACATGTAACTGATAAAGGACATATTGAAGGCAACATGGTGTTTGTGTATCTCGATTTCTTCGGCGATAAGAAAAAGGTGGAAAGCTTAAAGCATTCTTATGTAAGTGGAGAAGTATCTGATGTAGAAGTGAAAGAATATTTGTGTGAAAGTTTGCTTACCTATTTTGCTCCTGCTCGTGCCGCATATGAAGAGCTTAAAGCAAACCCAGCGGAAGTTACCCGAATATTGCAAAAAGGCCAAGCAGGAGCAATGGCGATTGCCACCAAAACCATGCAATCTGCACGTGATGCAATGGGCCTCACCACCCAGTACTCATTTTTTCAATATCCTAAGCCACAACATGGCAATACGATCTCTATCGATGAATTTGCACGCGTTGAGGTAAAGGTGGGAAAGGTGTTGGAGGCGACGAACAAAGAGGGGAGCGAGAAGCTTATTCGCCTTGTAGTAAATGTTGCAGAAGAAAAGCCACGCATCATCTTTACGGGTGTTCGATTGTTTGGTTTCACTCCAGAATATTTTGCTGGGAAACAATTTTTGTTCATCACCAATCTTGCGCCACGAAAGATGCTTGATGAATTTTCACAAGGCATGATTCTCGCTGTGGATGGGCAAGATGGTAAACCGCTTTTTGTTCCTGCGGATGGTGCACCTATTGGTGCAAAAATTCGATAGTTTCTCGCTTCTTATAGACAAGGGTGAAATGAGTCATGAATCATGCTATACTTGACGCTCAACACGCGCATCTATGGCAGATAAACACGTACCTCAACCCAAACATACTGGAAAAAAAGGAAAGAAAATGTTCCAATTCCAGATGCAGCTCAATCTCAAGAACATAGTTATTGGCTTGTTTGTGATGTTCTTTTTGTTTTCTATTATCGGAAGCTTGAGTGGACAGGCATCCTTGCTTTCTGACAAACCGCTTTCCGCTGTTTTAAATGATGTTAAATCGGGAAAAGTTACTTCTATAGAAGTGGAAGAGACGAAGCTCACTGTTGTTTATAAGGATGGTGTTAAAGCTACATCTCACAAAGAACCGCAAGATTCTATGTATAAGCTTTTAGAATCCGCTGGGGTAGATTCTAAAAGTGTAGAGATAAAGATAAAGGATTTAAGCGCGAGTCAAGTGTGGATGGGGCTTATTTCCAATGTGTTGCCTTTGGTATTAACCGTTGCATTTTTCTTGTTTCTATTTCGGCAAGCGAGAGGGGCACAAGATAATGTGTTTTCATTTGGGAAATCAAATTCGAGAATCTTCAACAAGGATTTGCCAAAGGTGACATTTGCAGATGTTGCTGGAGTTGATGAGGCGAAAAAAGAATTGGAAGAAGTAGTGGATTTTTTGAAAAATCCTGCCAAATACAAAGCATTAGGCGCACGTACGCCAAAAGGCGTAATTCTTGTGGGTCCAAGTGGTACAGGAAAGACTATGCTTGCCAAGGCTATGGCTGGTGAAGCACATACCGCATTTTTTAGTATCGCAGGTAGTGAATTTATGGAAATGCTCGTGGGAGTGGGAGCCGCACGTGTTCGTGATTTGTTTGCACAGGCAAAAAAGAGCGCGCCTGCAATAATTTTTATCGATGAAATAGACGCTATTGGTCGCATGAGAAGTGTAGGGATTATGGGTGGCCATGATGAGCGTGAGCAAACACTCAATCAGATATTGGTCGAAATGGATGGATTTGAACCAAATACCGCTGTGCTTCTCGTTGCTGCTACAAATCGTGGAGACTTATTGGATCCAGCACTCCTTCGTCCTGGGCGTTTTGATAGACGAGTAGTTTTAGATCTTCCTGACATGGAAGGAAGAAAAGCAATTTTAGCAATACATGCCAAGGGTAAACCATTTGAAAAATCTGTAGATTGGGATCGAGTTTCGAAGCGAACAGTAGGGTTTTCTGGTGCAGATTTAGAGAACGTGCTGAATGAGTCAGCCATCCTTGCCGCTCGAGAAAATAAAAAAGCAATCGATATGCTGGATCTTGAAGAAGCAGCGACAAAGGTAAAATTAGGTCCCGAAAAAAAGCGTTTGCAAAGCGATTTGGATCGTAAGATGACAGCATATCACGAAGCCGGACATGCAGTAGTGAGTTACTACAGTCCATACCTTGATATCGTTCATCGCATCTCCATCGTCTCTCGCGGTATGTCGTTGGGATATACCATGTCTCCACCAGAAAAAGATCGATTACATGAGACAAAATCTCATCTTATAGACGAAATTGCTATGACCATGGGAGGCAGAGCCGCAGAAGAAGTGATATTTAACGAACAAACAAGCGGTGCATCAAACGACATTGATCAGGCAACCAGAATCGCGAAATATATGGTTATGGAATTTGGCATGAGTGAATTGGGACCAGTAAACTTTGGTCCCCAAAATGATGTGACCGAGTGGGGGAAGCAGTTTATGGATCAACAACAGATATCTGCTGATATGATGGCAAAGATTGACCTAGAGGTTCAACGATTCATAAATACTGGTTATAAGAAAGCGGTAGAAGTGCTCAAGAAACACCGAAAAGAATTAGATAAAGTTGCCGCAGCCTTAGTGAAGAAAGAAACCATAGAAAGCGATGAGTTTCAGGCGCTTATGGGTGGCCCCAAAAAAAAGCTTGAATAAATTCTATTATCGTATTTAGAATTTTTCCCCTATAATACTCCTATGAATCGTCTGGTTCTTATTGATGGTAATGCAGCACTTCATCGAGCGTATCATTCTATTCCTCCGATGCGTGATCCAACAGATAGGCCGGTAAACGCGGTATATGGGTTTACTGCTATGTTGATTAAAATCGTCGCTGACCTAAAGCCTACACATATAGCAGTTGCATTTGATCGAGCTGCTCCAACCTTTCGAAAACTTATGTATGCAGGGTATCAGTCTAAACGCCCAAAGATGGATGATGATTTGTCCTCTCAAATAGATATCGTGCATGAAATGCTTCATGCATTTGCTATTCCTACATATGAACATGATGGGTTTGAAGCAGATGATGTGATCGGCACCATTGCGCAAAGACATTCGGAAGTAGGACAGATTATTATCGTCACGGGCGATCGAGATATATTGCAACTTGTACAAGACGAAAAAGTATTAGTGTATATGCCGACAAAAGGGTTATCTGAAGGAAGAGTGTATAGCGAATCAGATGTGCGCGAGAGACTCGGGGTAGCACCAAAAGAGATACCAGACTACAAGGCGTTTGCTGGAGACAGCTCAGACAATTATCCAGGAGTTCCAGGTATTGGACCCAAAAGTGCAATTACATTTATCGCTGATTTTGGTTCGGTAGAGAATCTTTATAAGCATCTTGAAGAGGCTCGTAAAAAATATTCAGAAGGAGTTATGAAAAAATTAACCGATGGAAAAAATAGCGCATTTTTGTCTAAGGACTTGGCAACGATACGCATAAATGCTCCTGTAGAGTTTCATGAAAAAGATTGTCGATATAGAAGTTTTGATACCCCGAATGTGCACGCTGTGCTAACCGCGCTGAGCTTTCCCTCTCTTATGAGGCGTATAGAAAAAGAATTGGGAAGTAAAAATAATGACAAAAAAGTATCACAAGAAAAAGTAGTACCAGATGATACACAGCAACCGTTGTTTTGATGTTATGAAAATTGCATTAGTTCACGATTTTTTACGAGAATATGGAGGAGCAGAGAGAGTGGTGGAAGCCATGCACGAAATATGGCCAGATGCACCACTGTACACTTCGTTTATCGATTGGGAGCGATTAGGCAATCACGCAAAGCGATTTCGTGGATGGGATATTCGCCCCAGTTGGGTTCAGCATAACTGGTTAGTAAAAAAATTTCATTCGCCACTGCGATTTTTGGCTCCACGAATTTGGGAGAGTTTTGATTTGTCTGAATTTGATGTAGTGATTTCTTCTAGTGGGTGGTTCATGTGCCGAGGAGTAAAGGTGTCTAAGCCTGCCGTGCATATTTGCTATATCCATCATCCACCAAGAAATCTTTATGGATATGCGACGGGTGGAATGTGGCAACGATATTGGCCAGTACGCGTTTACACAAGTTTAATTAATTTTTATTTACGACACTATGATTTTGAAACTGCACAAAAGGTTGATCATTTTGTGGCAAATTCAATGGAAACCGCACGTCGGGTTGAGAAGTTTTATCGACGTGAGTCTACAGTGATTTATCCCCCAGTATCTCTTAAGCGATCTAGTAAAGTGATGAATGCCCAGAATGGGGAGTATTATTTGACAGTGGGTCGCCTTGCTTGGTCAAAACAGACCGATGTGATTATTCAGGCAGCAAACATTCTTAAGTTACCACTTAAAATAGTTGGTACGGGTCCAGAAAGTGATCGCTTGCAAAGTATCGCTGGTCCAACGGTGGAGTTTATGGGGGCAGTATCTGATCAAGAATTAGCTCTCTTATATAAAGAGGCGAAAGCTACAATATTTTGTGCCCTCGATGAGGATTTTGGCATAGTACCCGTTGAGTCTCAGGCAGCGGGCTGTCCGGTCATTACACTCGCTCAGGGAGGGGTATTAGAAACTGTGGTAGATGGTAAGACGGGAGTATTTTTTGAGAAACCTGAGGTGAGGTCACTGACGGAGAGTATAAAGCGTTTTCAAAAACTTTCGAAAAATATGTCGTGGGAAGTGGCGTGTAAGGAGCAAGCAGAAAAGTTCAGTAAAGACATATTTCAACATACACTCAAGCAGTTTGTGATAAATCACGCGAAGTAACACTCCTCGGAGTAGGTTATAATCCTCATATGGCAAAGCCAATTCTTGAAGTTTTGGGTCTTACAAAACGCTACGATGCATATACCGCTGTTGATGAAATCTCATTCACTATCGGTGAAGGGGAGATTGTAGGGCTTCTTGGTCCAAATGGCGCAGGAAAAACAACGACCATACAAATGTTGTTAGATCTCGTGACTCCTACATCGGGGAATATTTCCTATTTTGGTCGACCTTTTCCAAAGGAGCGTCAGTATATATTATCGCGAATAAATTTCGCCTCAGCGTACAGTCATGTCCAATCTCGGATGACTGTTTTGGAAAATATGACTATTTATGCAGGGCTCTATGAGATCCCGAATAGCAAAAAGAAGATTACTGAGCTTCTTGAGTTGCTTGAGATAGGGTCATTGGTTCACGAGCTTTTTTGGCATCTTTCTTCGGGTCAGAAAACGCGAGTAATTTTGGCAAAAGCGTTGCTTAATAGTCCTAAACTTATACTTATGGATGAGCCTACAGCAAGTTTAGATCCAGATATTGCAAATAAAGTTGTAGAGCTCATACAGTCATTACAGAAAAAAGAAGGAGTATCTATTCTCTACACAAGTCACAACATGGAAGAGGTCGAGCGATTGTGTGACCGTGTGATGTTTTTAAGTCATGGAAAAATCGTCGCCGAAGACACACCGCTTGGACTAACCAAGCGTGTGGGGAATTCTCAGTTGTTGTTAACATTTGATGGGAAACAAGATGCAATTGTTGCGTATCTTTCTCATTACACACATTCGTATCGATTTGTACGTACACACGTGGTTGAAATTATGCTTCCCGAAAA
The DNA here is from genome assembly GCA_018062625.1 of Candidatus Woesebacteria bacterium. Lineage (GTDB taxonomy): Bacteria > Patescibacteriota > Microgenomatia > UBA10105 > UBA927 > UBA927. The sequence continues at coordinate 7,938 of JAGORV010000006.1, read as the reverse complement.
AGAAATTCCTAAAGTGCTCTTTGGATTTGCCAAGGAAAAAATTTGGATAACAGACATCGCGGTAAAGAAGCCCAATCTTGAAGATGTATTTCTTTCAATTGCAGGAGGTAGCTATGAGTAGAAAACGACTTCAGGTGGTATTTTTGCATACGTGGTATCACTTTCGGCACAGTATGGAAACATGGGTTGATTTGTTATGGAATCCGGTTTTGCAAATTTGGGTTTATGCGCTTATCGCCTTGTCGTTTTCCAAAACCCCTGATGATCGAGGGTTATATGTGATCGTAGGCATGATTTTTTGGAATGTCATTTGGATAGCGCAATACTCAATCACCGTGGGAGCGCTTTGGGAGATTTGGGCAAGAAGTTTTAGTAGCATGTTCATTTCTCCACTTACCATGGAAGAGTTTATCGTGGGACAAATGATATCAGGCACAATAAAATCAATACTCACCGTCGCAGTTTCGGCAGTGATAGGGTATTGGTTATATGATTTTTCTATATTCTCTCTAGGGTGGATGACGCTTATATATTACCTAGAGTTGCTTATATTTTCTTGGGCTATTGGGGTAATGGTTTTGAGTCTGATTTTTCGCTATAGCACGCAAGTGCAGTCACTTTCTTGGGCAATTGTATTTCTTGTGCAACCATTTGGTGCAGTGTTTTATCCTGTGACTATTTTACCTGAATCGGTGCGATGGATTTCCTATGGATTGCCCGTTACCTATGTCTTTGAAACCATGCGAGCACAATTGACGAATGGTTACATAGACTGGAACGCCCTTGCGGTGGGAGGATGTCTATCTGTTGTTTGGTTTGTCGCTGGATGGACTATTTTTCAGTTTACCTACAGACGTGCAAAGCAAAGTGGAGCGTTCGCTCGGCTAGAGGGATAAAAAGAGTTATATAAATTTTATATAATCGTATATAGCCTATTTGAACAATCCATACCTATGTATGAATTTTAGATTACTTGTTTGACAAACACGGCCGGTATGTTAGGATAAAAAGCGTCCCTTGTGTGGTATAGAAAGAAAAAAAAGCGATGATTTACGGAGATAACGTATCAGTACTTTCCTTGGGTGGTTCATTAGTCGTCCCTAATGGGGGCGTGGATATTCAATTCCTTACAGAGTTTAATACATTCATAAGACATCAAGTCTCCGCAAAAAAACGGAGATTTTTTATAGTGGTCGGTGGCGGGGCAATTACCAGAGATTATCAAAAGGCTGCACGTGTCGTCCGCACTGAAGAGCTTGCAGATACTGATGCTGATTGGCTTGGGGTTCACGCAACCAGACTCAACGCACAGCTTGTGCGAACGATTTTTAAAGATATTGCGGATCCACGTGTGATAAAACATTATGAGATAATTTTAAAAATTGTTTCTCCAATTGCCATCGCGGCAGGCTGGAAACCAGGGTGGAGTACTGACTATTGTGCGGTAACTTTATGCCAAGATTATGGTATACATCAGGTAATAAATTTGACAAACGTAGATCAGGTTTATAGCAAGGATCCAAAAAAGTTTCCTGATGCCAAGCCACTTGTCGATATTACATGGCCAGTCTACCGAAAAATGGTAGGCAATACATGGAAGCCTGGGATGAATGCCCCATTTGATCCAATTGCAAGTAAGCTTGCACAAGAACATGGAGTAACAGTAAAAATATTAAATGGAAAAAATCTCACTAACCTCGCAGACGCCCTCGATGACAAAAAGTTTATAGGTACCACAATTACATAAGATCGGATGTTTCACCCCTAGAGATGATAGAATAGCCGCATGATTCTGACCTCGATCACTCTTTCTAACTTCCGAAGTTATAAAAAGAAAACATTCACGCTTTCTGGTGGCGCGACGTTAATTGTTGGAGAAAATGCGGTAGGAAAGACGAATATTCTCGAGTCCATCATGTTGCTTGCTACTGGTAAGAGTTTTCGTGCGGATAAAGATAACGAAATGATCTACTGGGGAAATGAGATGGCACATATTACCGGCCACATAGCACCCGATACGCGACTAGAAGTACAAATTACTCATGGAGCTCTCGGAGGGCATACTGTTCCCAAAAAACGATTACTTGTTAATGGGGTGCCACGGAGATCGATTGATTTTGTCGGGAACTGTAGAGCAGTTCTTTTTTGGCCTCAAGATTTGGAATTAATTACCGATAGCCCGAGTTTGCGTCGAAAATATTTAGATACGGTCCTCATGCAGGTGGATCGTGAGTACAGAAGAAATCTTGTATCCTATGAGCGAGGGCTTAGACAGCGTAATAAGCTTCTCGATTTAATCAAGGAGGGTGTGGCAACGCGATCGCAATTACTATTTTGGAATCAATTGTTGATAAAATCTGGTGGCTATATTACGAATAAACGATCTGAATTTATAGACTATCTTCAAGCGTTTGAAATCTCTGGAATTCGACACACCATCACATATGATAAGAGCGTTATATCCGAAACTCGCCTAGAACAATATAGGGATGAAGAGGTTGCTGCGAAAGCGACTCTTGTTGGCCCGCATAGAGATGATTTTATTGTCAGTAAAATGCAACAGAAACGAGCTGTGGATGCAGAGCATGCAGATTGGACGGAGCTTAGTAAATATGGAAGTCGTGGCGAGCAGCGCCTTGGTGTGCTTTGGCTAAAGCTTGGCGAGTTGTCGTATGTGGAGCATAGCGTTGGGAATCGACCCATGCTTCTTTTGGATGATATATTTTCCGAGCTTGATGAAAAACATCGTGCAATAGTCTTTGATGTTACAAAAAAACAACAGACTATTATAACTAGCGCTGAGGCTGATATAGTAGACGAGTTAGGCGCAAAAGAGGTGAGTGTTATCGCATTATGAAAAATATTCAATCGCCATATTTATTGGGTATAGATCTTGTAGCCGCTGCATCACACAAAGGGCAAAATGGTCGATTGCTCGTGATCGGGGGATCACATCTTTTTCATGCTGCGAGCCTGTGGGCGCTACAAGTCGCCTCACGAATTGTGGACTTAGTTCATTATGCATCTGTTCCAGAAAATAACGAGATTGTCACGAAAGCAAAAGAAGAGTTTCGTAATGGTATTGTGGTTTCGCGAAATGATATCGATGCGTACATAGAAGAAGATGATTGTATATTGATAGGCCCAGGTATGACTCGGGACAGTGAGACGGAAATGTTGACGCATCGAGTTCTTGCATCGTATCCAAATAAACAATGGGTGATAGATGCAGGAGCGCTACAAATGCTACAGCTTGCCGATATTCCCAAACGAGCCATATTGACCCCACATCATGGGGAATTTGCGACACTTTGGAATAAACGTGGGAAACAAGATGCACAAACAGATGAAGAAAAAGTTGCAATTTTCGCAAAAGAACATGAATGTATCGTATTGCTAAAAGGTGAGAAAGATATCGTCTGTGGAGATCGCGGGGAGAAAGACACGATCGAAGGGGGAAATGCTGGTATGACTAAAGGGGGGACTGGTGATGTTCTTGCGGGATTGATAGCAGCATTGGCGTGTAAACATGAAGCGTATTTGTCTGCACGTGCTGGAAGTTATTTGAATAAATACGCTGGAGACTCCCTTTATAAAACGGTAGGACCATTTTTTAACGCTTCTGATTTAGCTGCGGAGATACCAAAGGTCATGAAGCAACTCTTGATTGAAGCCTAATACGCGCCGCCCTTAAAATCGGGACAGTTTGATTTATACCAATTCATTGCTTCAGACGTGCACTCATAACGAATACCAGCGTTTGGACTTGGCATACAATCTACGTACCCACTTTTGGGGCATGTGTATGCATCTTTTTTGGTACATGTTCCGCTTGCATCGGGATACATTGCGGTCATTTGGCAAACATATCCACTAGGGCATGGTATGCCCGCAATTCCACCGCACATCATCTGTGCAGTTGTGGGACTAATTTGTGGTGGGGTGGGTGATGGGGCCATTGTGGGCGATGGCTCTAGCTTGGACCGTGATAACGCGTCAATCTGCTGTTTTAATTGTATGTTTTGATAGGTAAGAACGATGGTGCTGATGCCAAGTATCGTGATGAGTAACGATAGGGCAAGCGTGACAAATGGAAAGTGTTTATTTTGGGTTACTATATCTGTAGATTGCGCATACGGTGGGGGACCTAAATCCATATGCTTCTAGTATACATTATGATTCCAGCTTTTTGATTACGCGTGATAGGTAAATTGTGATGGAGACAGCAAGTACCGTAACCACGATCGCATAAATGATAAGTGACCATAGACCGCTTCCTTTAGGTAGAAATGGTTTGATTTGCGTGGTAACAAATTCTTGTATGACACTATTCCATGCAAGCGCCGCAACAAGCCCAAATCCACTCGTAGTGAGTGTGAGCATTTGCTTCAGTATAGCAAGATGAATTAATTTGCTTGGTTGTTTTTTATCTGCCATGCGTTTATTATACAGTAAATATGCGGGAATTAAAATAACTATGTATCAACCTCAGTTTACCATCACTAATAAAATTCTCAAAACAATCGGCTTGATAGAGGCGTCTCGAGAAGTGATTGAAAATAGCCCACTAGTACCCGCGTGGGAATCTAAGTTTCGTGAAGAAGCGATGGTGCGAAGCGTGCATCATGGAACGCATATCGAGGGAAATGATTTATCTCTCACTGAAGCCGAGAAGGTGCTCGCTGGGCATAAAATAGTAGGACGTGAACGCGATATTCAGGAAGTATTAAATTACAGAAACGTGTTGAAGTTTATTGAAGCGTTTCAGGGCGACAAAATTACTGAGGAGGTTATTAAGCATCTCCATTCGCTTATCGCGCATAGAATATTGCCAGATGAGCTAGTGGGGGAATATCGTAAAACGCAAGTCGTGGTGAAAAATGCACAAACTGGAGAGGTGACGTTTCGCCCTCCACCAGCTGTAGAGGTAGGTTTTTTGATAGAAGATTTTCTTATGTGGGTAAATCAAGCTGTGGCTGATGGGTTGCATCCGGTGCTCAAAGCAGGAATCGTCCATTACGAGCTTGTTCGTATACATCCTTTTTTGGATGGAAATGGAAGAGTAGCGCGTGCCGTTGCGACACTTGTTTTGTTCATGGAAGGGTATGATATTAAACGTTTCTTTTCGTTGGAAGAATATTATGATCGAGAACCATTAGCATATTATGACTCTCTACAAAGTGTAGTTCGAGAAAATGGTAATTTGACGCGCTGGATAGAGTATTTTATTGAGGGGCTTGCTATAGAACTTAATCGAATAAAAGAAAAAGTAAAATCGTTGTCTACCGATCTAAAAATTAAAAAATCATTTGGTGGACAACAAATGTCACTGACTGAGAGACAAATAAAAATAGTTGAGTTTATTCAAGGAAGTGGGTTTTTGCAAAATAAAACTTTTTTTGAATTATTTCCGATGGTGAGCGAGGATACGATATTACGAGAATTGAAGGACTTGCTCAAAAAGGGTATAGTCAAAAAAGAGGGTTCAACAAAGGGAGCAAAATACGTGCTGAAGACATAATCTTTATTATATTATGGACTTAAATCGACCGGAGTTTAGTTATGTCCTTATGGTGATCCCTACGCTATTTGCGTTGGCAGTCATCGCACAAGGGATAAGTAAACTAAATAAATCTGAGCCCGATGGGCCGATTGCGTTAGGATTTGGTATCGTACTCCTTGTATTGATTGTTGGAGCGTATTTTTTCTTCATTGTCTAACTTTTGATTATGTTGTTCTCCGAATTAGCCCGGTATTTCCAACAACTTGAACAAACTTCTTCTCGAAATGCTATGACGGGTATTTTGTCTGAGCTTTTTTTGAAAGCACATGCAGATGAGATTGGGAATATTTGCTATCTACTTCTGGGGCGTGTTGCACCGCTGTATGAGGCTATAGAGTTTGGGATTGCTGATAAATTTATGATTCGTGCGATAGCCGTGGCGTATGATGTGCCCGTTGAGCAAGTAACTGCGGAATTTAAACATGTTGGCGACCTAGGGATAGCTGCAGAACGAATGCATAAAGGAAAAGGTGGTCAGCTCTCTGTGTCTGATGTTTTTCAGATTTTTTGCACTATTACACAAATGTCGGGAACCGGTTCTCAAGATAAAAAAATTGTATGCATCGCCGATTTATTACATCGGGTGGACGCGCAAAGTGCGAGATATATAGCGCGTATTCCTCTCGATAAACTTCGATTAGGATTCTCCGATATGACAATTTTGGATAGTCTTTCGTGGATGGTGACAGGGGATAAGTCGTTGAGATCGAGACTTGAGGATGCATACAACGTTCGCCCTGACATAGGGTTGTTAGCACAAACAGTGAAAGCACATGGGGCGAGTGGGTTATCTCATATTCATGCGCGCGTCGGGGCACCAATACTGGCCTCACTTTGCCAGCGATTACCAACGGCGGATGAAATGATCGAAAAGATGGGTCAGGTAGCTGTTGAGCCGAAATATGATGGTGTTCGTATTCAGATTCATTATAAAAAAAGTGGATTTGGCGCCTCAGGAAGCGCGAGAAGTTTTTCTAGAAATTTGGAAAATACGACAGAAATGTTTTCTGAGTTACAAGATATTGCGGGGGAGATACACGCCGATGAGGTTATTTTGGATGGAGAGGCAATAGGCGTTGATCCGATTTCCGGAAAACTGAGTTCATTTCAGGAAACTATGACGCGAAAGCGTAAGCACGACATAGTGCAGACACGAAAAGATATGCCATTGAAATTTTTTATTTTTGACATCCTGTATAAGAATGGAAAGGAGTTATTGAGTACACCACTTTCCACTCGAAGAAAAATTTTAGAACAAACAATATCTCCAGATAAAATATTCGCTATATCTCCACAAATACTTACTGATTCAGCAGAAAAAATTCGATCCTATCATGAAGCGCAAATATCAAAAGGGTTGGAGGGTGTGGTGGTAAAAAAATGGGATAGTAATTATGAACCGGGAAGGCGCGGGTTTGCTTGGGTGAAATTTAAGGAAGAAGAAGGAAAAACTGGCAAACTCACTGATACCATAGACGTTGTCGTGATGGGGTACTATGTGGGCGAGGGAAAAAGAAGTGGGTTTGGTATAGGGGCATTTTTGGTTGGTGTCCGACATAAGGACGAATTTGTCACATTGACCAAGATTGGCACTGGTGTGTCTGATGAGCTATGGAAAGACTTGAGAAGTGAATTTGAGAAAATAAAGTGTGCTACAAAGCCAGCAGCCTACACAGGTGTAAATAAGGCATTTGTGCCTGATGTGTGGGTGCATCCACGGCTAGTCGTGGAGATTGCTGGTGATGATCTGACCAAGTCACCCACTCATGGAGCTAATTTTGCCGTACGATTTCCACGGTTAGTTCGTATACGTGGTGACAAAGGACCCGCCCAGTCAACAACAGTCGCTGAAATTGAAAAAATGTTTGAGTCGCAAAAGAGTCATCATATACAGAAATAGAATTCTCCTTTATCCTGTAAACTTGCTCTAAACCTCACATATTTTGTATAATATAGGCTGACGGGTATGAATAAAAAACCCTTATTTTCTGTAATTATTCCAGCATTGAATGAAGAAAAGTTTCTGCCAAGACTTCTTTCGTCCCTTGCCGCACAAACAAAGCGAAATTTTGAAGTTATTGTGGTAGATGGCAAGTCCAAAGATGCCACCGTATCGGTTGCCAAAAGCTTTTCTAAAAAACTCCCCAGTATACGAGTAGTGGCAAGCTCTAAGCGTAGTGTTCCGTATCAAAGAAATTTTGGTGTGCAGTTTGCGCACGGGGATTGGTTTGTGTTTGTGGACGCAGACGGTGAGTTTTCTCCGTATTTTATAGAGCGTTGCACCATATTTATAGAGTCGCAAAACCCTACGGTGTTTTCTACGTGGTTTTTGCCAGACGGTACAGTAGCAGCTGACGCGCTACTCACCTTGCTTT
>JAGORV010000055.1 GCA_018062625.1 Candidatus Woesebacteria bacterium | reverse complement strand
ATCCGATGATGGTTGTAATCTACGCTCCTATTTTGGGAATTTGGGCAATTCTCCATTTCAGATCACAGATTTGGGTTTGGTTGAAAGTTATCATTGCTGCACTTGTCGCATTAGCGCTCTCCGCATACTATTTTCTCCCACTCAACCTTGAGGTAAAGTATTTGTACTACGGTGGGATGCCAAACTATTATGCTCACAATCAGACCACATCGCTGGCGACGTTTATCAATCCTTTTTGGCAGTACAATTGCGTGTTCAGAAATGACATTTTTGGCAGGTGTCAGCTTACCAAAGGTGGCGTAACAGAGACGCTCATCATGCTTGCGCTGCTGGGGATAGGCCTGGTGATATTGCTGCAAAAGAAACATATTAGTCGCTTCTTTGATCGATTTTGCACACGATGGATCCAACATCTTACCCCTACTGCACGGAAAAATCTGTTTATATTCACCATAGTGGGAGCTCTTGTCTCGGTATTTTTGAGCACGACAGCACTCGAATATTTCTATGAGCGGATTAAGGTATTGAGCAGCATTCAGTATCCGTGGCGATTTTTGTCTGCGTATCTATTCTTTCCACCTATTGCGCTCGCCTTTTTTTTTGAATTCATTCGTGCAAAAAAATGGAGTAATTACCTTTGGTATGGACTTATCATCTTCATCGTTGTAGCACGATTCCCACAACTGTACGCCAAAAATTACACATTCATCCCCACTTCAGATTACTATTTTACCCCGCTAAACTTGCACTCTCTTACTATGAATACCAAATGGAGCGGTGACTCGCGGGATTATCCTGTACGTAGAGGCAAAGCCGAGATCATACGTGGTAAAGGAGAGATCACGAGCAGAGTGCTTAAGAATGCAAGCAGAGAGTATGTAATTCTTGCAGAAACTGAATTGCAGATGAGCGATAATACGTTCTACTTCCCTGGTTGGCATGTGTATATAGATGGAGCAGATACCCGCATTGAGTTCCAGGACCCGGCATATCGTGGGGTAATAACTTTCGCGGTACCCATTGGAGAACACAAAGTAAAAGTAGTATATGAAGATACTAAAATTCGAACACTAGGTAAGCTGATCTCGGCACTTACACTGATTGGGTGTGGAGGATTTGTGGGTTATATTCTCTTGAGACCAAGGAGAAAGGATCTACAACATTAAGCCATCCTCACTCGTGAGAATGGCTTATCAAGACAATCGCTTAGTGCTGTTTGACAGGCTCCCAGGTAATCGAATTTGACATCTTGATCATGTAGCCCTGACCAGCCTTTATTTGAAATTTACCAATTTTTGATCCACAGGTATATTCTTTCCAATCATCCTTTGAACGCCCACTTTTCCACTGAGCAACCGTTTGGACGTTGCCGCCCTGACCTGATACAGACTTACAAATGTCTTCAGAGTTTGTTTTCCCGAGACTGTTCATCATCTTCTGTGGAATAGACACATAGTTCCAGCCTGAGGTAAGCCGATATTGAAGGTATTTTACGTTTTCATATCCTAATAGCTTGAGCATCTTGGCAAGGCTGAGCTGATCAACTTTTACAAAGTATCCATTTCCTTCGGAAATTGAAAAGTTGTTAAAAGGGAGTTGATAGATGTGAGCATCCCAACCGCCATTGATCCAACGATCGACCTCTAAAGCCTTAACCTTATTTCTATTAAAGAATGCGAGAAACTCTTCAGCCGTGTCCCAATCTGCCTTAGGTTTTCCGAGTGGACCAAAAGAAACCCATTGGTATACAATAGAAGGAGTTGGGGTGGGTGATTGAGGTGGGGTAACGGGAGGGGTAACTGGACTCTGTGACATTACGCTTGTAACAGAGAATGTAAATACGAGCGTCAAAATTAATGCGCCGATCAAGGACTTATATATTTTCATATTTGAACGTGGTTTAATTGTTAATAAGGCTCCAAACAAAATTGTAAAATGATTTCTATCTTATACTATTTCTCTCTTTGCCTACCGTTCCTCTTCTTCCCGTTAACTACGTATGAACCGTTCGAATTTCCCAAAGCTATTGCACTGATTTTCTTCATCACTTCCTTCGTTCTCTACTATAAGCCTAGTATTATATACTATGGGTATAAGAATTGCAAATTAAACCCTATACGCACGCTCGTAATTACCTTTGTTTTTCTATCTGGAGTGGGATCGTTGTTGGGAAGTAATATTTTTCAAAGCCTGGTAGGACAATACTACAGATACCAGGGTTTCCTCACGTTGCTCGCACTTTTTGGAACTTTCCTCCTTATTGCGAACGGAAGGGCTCTTCAGATCAACTATCGCACATTGTTTCGGTTTATAGCAGTGTCTGCTGTGGGTGTTTGCGTTCTGGTTATAGTACAGGGCGCAGTATATTTCTTATTCAAAACAAGCATATTCGTTTTTTTTGGTCGTATGACCGCGACACTCGGCAACCCCAACTTCACTGGCGCATATTTAACGATGTGTTTTCCGTTCGCGTATCTGCTTCTCGGTTCTAAATCAGTCACCAAAGCTGTAATCATTTTCCTTTTCGGAATTGCTATCTTGCTAACACAGTCTAGGGGGTCGATGGGAGTGTTTCTCTTTATAGTTGTGCTTATGGCATTGCCTTATAGACACTTCCCGCTGGTGCTTTTCGGATCAATAACCATTGGCGCAGTATTGATTTTCGGCATATTGTACCGACAACCTTCATTGTTTGACAATAGACTTTTGATATGGCAACGAGGTATAGAAGCGTTCAGGCAAAAGCCCATCTTTGGATGGGGACTCGAAAATTTCGATGCAGCTTTTCAATCTACCCTATCCAATAAACCTTATGATTACGACTTGCGAGAAATTAGAGTAGATAAGGCTCACAACGAGTTTATTGAAGTTGCAGTTGCATCTGGAATATTTAGTTTAATAACATATATTTCTCTTTTGATAGTAAGCCTTCGTACGCTCTTGCGGAGGCGTGATCAATTACTTGTGCGAATGTCATTATTCTCGTTTGTCGCCTTCATTTTTTTATCTTCGGTAAATGTTGTCTCTATCTCTGCATACTATGTGTTTTATATCATTTTGGGGTATGCCTCGCATACTCATGACAACCCTAATGATATGTACATTGAACGCCATAGTGCGAAGAACTAGAGAAGTTTAGATCGTATACGGCCAATAATAGCGTCTTTCCCCTTGGTGAGTCGGTCGCGTTGCAACCAGTAAAACATCTCCCTACTTGTCTTCACAAAAAATTGTTCCGCTCCGCGCAGCACCACGGTTTGTGAAGCGTCTTGGTATCCTCTTTTTTCCCACACGTCCAAAAAGACCAAGATAGAATAAAACGCTTGAAGCAGAGCCAAGACAAACCCATGCATCCCATCCTTGTACCCTTTATCGGCAAAGAATCGAGAAATGAACTCTGATGTGGCTTTTCGAGTAGCGTCGATAACCGTATATTCTTTATCTGCCTCGATGATCTCTCGTGACTCGACTCGTGCATATCGGACGTTTTTTTCTAAGTATTGCATGATGCTAGTGTAGTTGTGATGGACAATCGTGCGCGCATTCATCTCAAGTTTCTCATTCTCAAATGCAGGTACAATATAGCCCTTACCCAGCAAAACTGGTTGTGCATGCAGTTTCTGTGGCCAGTCCATACTTTCTTTTCTAAACAGTCTCACTTGATAATCTGGCCACCAACGGCTATGCGCGATCCATTTTCCGAAGATGTAGTTTTGACGAGGAATCCTGAAGTGGCTGTGCTCGGCGATGACTTTTTCGTCTATTTCTTTCACATATCTCACGAGATCTGGAGAGAGATACTCGTCGGGATCAAGGAGTAGAACCCAAGGAAACACAGTAAACTCTAGAGATTTCTGGCGAATAAGTTCAACATACTCAGGCTTCTCCAGCCAAAAGAATCGGGTGCTGGGGTAGTCTGTTTTGATTTTCTGCTTCGTTTGAGGGTCAAGCCCTATATCCACTATCACGATCTCTTTTGCGAGCTCAGACACGCTACTGAGTGTGAGTAAAATGTCAGGACAGAGTCCATCGGCGACAATCAGTGCGGAAATCTCCATATAGGTACGATTATAGCACTATTTGATGCGAGTATTGATACAATGAGGCATAGATGTTCGCTCTCATATCGCGTACCAAATCGCTTGCAGTCACGCTTTCTTCGATCTCGGGGTTTGTCGCTGACCATACGTTTGCGCATATCATTTCTCTCAATCCAGAAAATGTTGTAGAGGCGTCAGAAAATACTGATTTTTGGTCTTCCTACAATAAAGCAGAGCTTGTCATTGCCGACGGAGCAGGAATCATTCTGGCTGCACGCATACTTGGTATTCCTGCGGGAGAGCGTATTACTGGAGTCGATTTGATGGACAAGCTAATTCGCCAAAATCCTCAAAAGCGTATCTTGTTTGTCGGCGCACGTCATAATGCTGCCACAAAAACCCTTGAGCACTTCGCGCACGATTTAGGTGTATCAGGCGAAAACTGGAAAGCATTTCCTGATGTTGATAAAGACAACCCTCAGCTCAT
>JAGORV010000054.1 GCA_018062625.1 Candidatus Woesebacteria bacterium | reverse complement strand
TTAGATCGTCTGGCAATTCTTGTGACTAAAAATAAATTATCTGATGTCTTAGCCTCGTTTACATCGAGACGCCCTACAACAATTCGCGCAAATACATTAAAGACTACAGTAGTCGATCTTCACAAAAAACTTGTGGATCAAGGAGCAGAGCTTACGTCAGTGCAATGGAATGCTTTGGCTAGTATAGTAAACAAATTAGAATTACGAGATTTAACCAACACAGAATCATATAAAAATGGTGAGTTATATGTGCAAAGCCTGTCGAGCATGGTGCCACCACTTGTTCTGGCGCCGCGCGCTGGAGACAAAGTGTTGGACATAGCCGCAGCTCCAGGAAGCAAAACTACGCAAATGGCTGCCATGATGGAAAACCAAGGAGAAATTATCGCCAACGATACAAGTCATGTGAGACGATATCGATTACAAGCGAATCTTGATACGCAAGGAGTAACGATCGCAAAAGTAGGAAAAGTGGATGGAAGAAGTATATGGCAAGAATACCCTGAGTATTTTGATAAAACATTGGTGGATGTGCCTTGTAGTATGGAAGGAAGATTTTTGGGATCTGATGCCAAGACATATAAAGATTGGTCACCCAAAAAGGTAAAAATATTATCAAATTTACAACGCTGGCTCTTGCGATCTGCGATAAGCGCGACAAAAACAGGAGGAATTATCGTCTATTCTACCTGTACACTTTCGCCTGAGGAAAATGAAGGCGTTATAGATTGGATCCTCCAAAAAGAAGCAGGTAACATTCAAATGCTACCAATCGATATAGATAATTTACCGATAGATCCTGCGGTTACTCGATGGGGGGAGAAAGAATACGATCCTGAAGTTGCCAAATGTGCAAGAATTTTACCAAGCGCATATATGGAAGGATTTTTTGTCGCCAAAATACAAAAAATAGCCTCAAATATTCACTCACAATTGATTGTGTAATATTACATGTCTGAGATACCTCGCGCTTCTTGTCTTACAATAATTTCTCGAAGATGATCATCGTCACTTGCACCTATGTTAGGTACCATATACGAAGAGAATAGCAAATATTGCGCACGAGTAAAATAAAAAGGTACAATTGCAATTGCGCCGAGGTGGTGGAATTGGCAGACACGCGGGCCTTAAGAGCCCGTGAAGCTTAACACTTCGTGCGGGTTCGACCCCCGCCCTCGGCACATGGTACCTAAATCGTATACCCACAAGGGCATTCACTATATTCTCCGTGGCTCGCATCCTACGCTAATGATTTGGTCGGGTACGCATGGCGATGAGACAGAGGTTACTGAGTGTGTTACCTCATATATAGAAAAACATCAACAAGAATTGCCAGACTATTTATATATCCCAGAAGTTAGCCCGTCTGCAGTTGAACGAAAAACAAGAAGAAACAAGCATGATCGAGACCTTAATCGTCATTTTCATGATAATACAGTTGATGAAGAGGCGATTGCCGTCATGGAAATAGTTCGTCCGTTTTCTGTACCCCTTGGAATTACATTTCATGAAGATCCTGATCGCAGAACATCATTCTATATATATGATAGCGACGTGATGGACGATACTGAGTTGGCGCGATATCGCGCTATCATGGCAGGGTCAGGTGCAAAACTTTATACAGGGATTGATGATGAAGCAGATGAAAATCTAAGGTTACATGTCGAAAAAGGATACATATCTACGACGATCGATCCGCATGAAAAAGAAATGGGTTACTCCATGAATTGGCTTGTAGAACAAAAGATTGCCCAGCGGATATTTATTCCAGAGATCCCAGGCAAGGGAGAAATGCCACTCAAGCACGCAATCGTGAATCGGGTATTTGAGTTTTGTTTATCGTTGTTGCACTAACATATGGATACTCAGACCGATCTATCATTTTTTGAGCGAGTGTATCGCGTCGTGCGAAGTGTACCTGTGGGATACGTAACTACCTATGGAGATATAGCTCGTGCAATAGGTACAAAAGATTCAAGGCGTATAGGTCATGCACTACATGCCAATTCAACACAAGAGACTCCATGTCATCGAGTGGTGTTTGCTGATGGCTCTCTTGCTTCTGGGTTTGCATTTGGAGGTCCGAATGAGCAACTACGACTGTTGGAGTTTGAAGGCATAGGTTTTACGCCAGAGGGAAAAGTAGATCTCACTAAGTACCGATACAAAGGCACATTTACGTAATTTTTGGTCGGGGTGGAGAGACTCGAACTCTCGACCTCTCGCTCCCAAAGCGAGCACTCTACCAACTGAGCCACACCCCGATATCCCTATTCTATCAAAATCCGATACAATATGGATACCTATGGATATTTCTGCGATCACAAGCCATAAAAAATCTATTGATGAAAAACTTATATACTTCCTTGCCAAGAAGCAAGAAGAAAGTATAAACGAGCTGCAACGCGATCTAATCGATAGACTTGTGCCATTTGTTACATCAGGCAAATCTATACGCGGGGCGCTTGCAGTTTTTGGATACTCACTGTTTCAAAAACAAGATACGCAGAAAATTCTCGATTTAGCGATCGCGTTAGAATTGTTACATTCTGGCCTACTCATCCATGATGACATCATGGATCGCGATGAATTGCGTCGCGGTAAGCTCTCCATATATGCACAATACGAAGAATACGAAAAACAGAATATAGCTACAGACAGTATGCATTTCGGCATAAGTATGGGAATAAACGCGGCAGATTTCTGTTTTTTTTCCGGTTACGAATTGTTGGGTAGACTTGGAGGAGATATCACAGAATATGTGAGTGCCGAATTGAGTCACGTTACCGCAGCGCAAATGCAGGATGTGGCAGCTAGTCAGACTGCTCAACGTCTTTCAGAAGAAGATATTTTATCTGTGTATCGCTATAAAACAGCTAGATATACATTTTCGCTTCCATTAGTTGCTGGAGCCAAGCTTGCTGGTGCACCCCAAGAACAATTAGCGATATTAGATAGCCTCGGTGAGGATATGGGTATCATGTTTCAAATTCGAGATGATGAATTAAATCTCTTAGGTGACCCTCAAAAAACAGGGAAGTCTACAGGAAGCGATGTACGAGAACATAAACAAACATTACTTTCTTTGTATTTGACAAATGCCACCCAAGGCGTGTCTTTGGAATCACTTTCATCCGAAGAAATAGCGCAACTATACATCGATAGCGGAACACAAAAACATATTACAGACAAAATTTCTAGTCTTGCTGCTTTGGTCAATGCAAAACTTCAAACGCTTGATATTTCAAATGAGTACACGAATACGCTTATGGCACTTGCTGATTTTGTGCAAACACGGGAGAATTAGTATATGAAAGCATATATCTTTATTGGGGCGGGAATACTTCTGCTATTTTATGTGTTTTATTACCGGTCACACCCATTGATTTCTAAAGTACGTATACGAAATCATCGCATACCTGTGGATGTCGCCGTTTCAGTATATGAACAAGCTCGGGGCCTAGGTGGGAGAGCGGAACTTAAAGAAAATACAGGTATGTTATTCCTCTATGATCACAAGGAACAGTATAATTTTTGGATGTTGGGAATGAAATTTCCACTCGATTTTGTTTGGATCGATGGAAAGAAGGTGGTCGATGTAACACGCAATGTACCACCTCCCAAAGGCATGGAAAAACCTACCATAGTCAAGCCAAGTGTTCCTGTCGATAAAATTTTGGAAATAAATGCGGGAGACATCGATAAATTTGGTATAAAAGTCGGGGATACAGTGGATTTTCTCGATCGCTAATTTTTAACCTGCGTATTTGTATACCAAACGGTACCCAGAATGATAACTCCTCCCATAATTTCAGGTAGCGTTATAAATTCTTTATAAAAAAGAATACCTCCAATAAGCGAGAATACTGTGCTCGTCATCAGAAGCTGATTGCCAAATACTAAATTAATATTTTTAAAGGCAAATGTTTCCATGTAGGTAAGGGCGAGATTAAGCACTGCTCCGATCGTTATCCCAATAATAACTGGTAGGAGCGTAAACGAATGAAGAGCGAGCTGTTCATTCCGTGATATAGCTACCAAAAGACAAGTGGCACCAGCAATGAGCATGGTTACAACAGTAATTTCTTTGTCATTGAGGTGATCGGATAGTTTTTTGCGTCCTATAGACCACCATCCCATAGATAATACAGATATAAGTGCATAAAGCTCTCCAATGCCGACATTTTCTAAATTCGGCGTGAAAGATTTCGCGGCGATCATTGCGATGGCGAACAATGCGAAACATAGATTAAGCAGTATGATAGGGCGAATTTTTTCTTTTAGAAATATATACGAATACATATAGACGACAAAAGGTACTGTTGCTCCAATCACTGAAGCATTCACGAGTTTGGTATTTAGCGAAGCAAGCGTGGCAAATAATACAGATCCAGCATACCCAAATATACCCATGAGAAGTAGCCACATTCGATCATTTTGTGGTATCGAGAATAATCGCTGAAACCGAATACTTCTATGAAATGCGATTAATGACAAAATAAATCCCAGTAAAACGCGCACGTATACTTGTGTGGCTGGAGCAAACCCAACATTGAGAAGTCTAA
>JAGORV010000012.1 GCA_018062625.1 Candidatus Woesebacteria bacterium | reverse complement strand
ACTACCCCTTGCGCAACTCGTTCGATCATCGCAATATGCCCTTTATCATACCCTGGGAAATTATCGCTATCCAACGTCTCTCCGCGAATCGACTGAACTTCATCCGCAAAATAATCAATGAGGTCTGCGGTTCTTATGATTTCACTTTTTGCTTCATCTGCAGATTTACCGATTTCTCTCGTCATCATAGTAACCATATATTCTTGTAAATGTCGTATCCAATCTGCTGCCAAATGCATAATTGCCACACGCTTATTGAGTGGCGTAGACTCCCACGCACTTTGTGCACGTGTTGCTGCTACAAATGCTTCATCTATTTCTGCGGTAGTTACTACAGGAAGATTACCCACAACTGAACCATCAAAGGGAGAAATTACATCTACGGTTTTTCCGCTACTACTTGGTTTCCAATTTGTTCCATCAAAAAAATAGAACGTAGAAGGTGTTTTGTGATCACTGATTGGCTCAAAAAATTCGGCAGGCATATAGTGAGTATAGAACGAAACTCGCAAACATGTAAGCTATGGATTTAACAAGCGCTTGATGATGATAGCGCTACTATTTTCTTTCGAACCGTTTG
This sequence comes from Candidatus Woesebacteria bacterium, assembly GCA_018062625.1. Taxonomy (GTDB): domain Bacteria; phylum Patescibacteriota; class Microgenomatia; order UBA10105; family UBA927; genus UBA927. Next base: position 17,438 of record JAGORV010000012.1, on the reverse strand, counting down.
ACTCTGCTAGACGCAATAATCCGGTCACCGCACGTGTCGCTTCTTCGTTGGTTGACCCCACCGTAGACAAACAGTCAATCATATCTTTTGCTGTGAGATACTCTCCAGCTCCGTCACTGGTTAACAACAAAACATCATCAACCTCAAATACACCGCTTTTAAATTCAGGTAATAATCCCAACCGCTTAAACCCAACTGCCTTCGTCAATACACCATTGGCTGTCGTATCATCATGTGTAAGCTTTGTGATTTCGCGGTTACGAAATAACCATGCGCTAGAATTACCAGCATGTCCGATCCAATAATTTTTTGCCCCAACCATAAGAACCATGAGTGTTGTGGCAAGCCCTTCCTCAAACCCTTTTTCTCGTTGTTTTTGCCAAACCGCCAAATTTGTTGAACGAAATATCCGTTTCATAAATAATTTTTTATCTAACCAGTAGTACGGATGTTGTCGTATATGTTTATATCCCCACAACGCAGTTTCGCAAGCTAATTTTGCAGCAGCCTCACCATTTGGCATACTACTTACGCCATCAGACAAAACAAAGCATTCATCGTTAAAGTTTAGAAAATAATCTTCTTGGGTATCTTGTGCGCCCAACAACTGCGCTGCGGCAAAAATCACAGAATCTCGAGGCGTCTGTCGCCGTATGGTATACGTATCTGGGAAACGCATGTTATTTGCTGGATGCGGCAAACAGTGTGTCTACGACAGTCCAGTTCACCACATTCCACCACTGCTTCACATACTCTGCGCGCATATTTTGATATTTCAAATAGTATGCATGTTCCCATACATCAAGTGCGAGCACCGGTGACTTTCCTTCCATAAGCGGACTATCTTGATTAGGAGTGTCCATAATGGCGAGCTTGTCACCATCTACTACAAGCCATACCCATCCACTACCAAATCTCGAGATAGCAGCTGCACTAAATTTTTCTGTAAAAATCGTAAAGTCACCAAACGTGCTATCAATCGCTTTTGCCACTGATCCAGACGCAACCCCTCCTACACCTTCCCCTTTAGGCGCCATAAGAGTCCAAAACAATGAATGATTAGCATGTCCCCCTGCGTTATTTCTCACTTTTGTACGTATCGCTTCTGGAACAGCAGAAAGATTTCCGATTAACGTTTCAACTGGCTGAGAAAGTAATGCTTCGTTATCGACAAGCGCATCATTTAGGTTTTTTATATACGCAGCGTGATGTTTATCATGATGAATTTTCATGGTTGCTTCATCTATAAACGGCTCGAGTGCGTTATACGCGTAGGGAAGTTCAGGAAGTGTATACATACGAAAATTCCTCCTTAAAGGTAAATTTATTATATAATGGATACTATGACATTGCCTAGGATCAAACTTCCAAATTTATGGAAAAAATTTAAACCTAAATGGCGCCGATATGCATTCTGGTTATTACCAGCAATTTGTATATTTTTATTTTATTGGATAATCCTACGAGATCTTCCATCTCCAGCCAAACTTAGTCGATACGATGTACCACTCGCCACAAAAGTATATGATCGAAATGACGTGCTTTTATTCGATATTTTTGTCGGGCAAAATCGTACAACCGTCCCCCTCTCCGATATTCCTAAATATGTAAGAGAAGCCACGATATCTATAGAAGATAAAAATTTCTATAAACATTCTGGTATCAATCCTATTGGAGGACTACTTCGTGCACTCACCGCTTCGCTAGCTGGAGGGAAATTACAAGGCGGATCGACCATCACACAGCAGTTAGTAAAATCAGCGCTTCTTTCACCAGAACGTACACTTACCCGTAAAGCCAAAGAGTTCATCCTCTCCCCTATCGTGGAACTTTTGTACTCCAAGGATAAAATATTAGAAATGTATCTAAATCATGTTCCATACGGCGGTACCGCATGGGGAATTGAAACTGCCTCAGAAAAATATTTTGGCAAATCAGTCAAAGACATAACACTTGCCGAAGCATCCTTACTCGCAGGTCTACCCCAAGCACCCACACTATATTCACCACAAGGGGCGCACCCAGAATACGCAAAACAGCGACAAAAAGAGGTTCTTCATCGAATGGTTGAAGATAAATACATCACACAAGCCCAAGCGGAAGCAGCGGCAAACGAAGAACTGCAATTTAAACCCGCCACTGGGATTAAAGCAGCACACTTTGTTATGTACGTTAAAGAACAACTCGTACAAAAATATGGAGAAAACTTGGTTGAACGCGGAGGTCTAAAAGTAAAAACTACACTTGATGCAAGTCTACAAGAATATGCACAAGCAACAGTGGCCGCAGAAGTAGAAAAGCTAAAGAATTATCGCGTCGGAAACGGTGCAGCGCTTGTGACGAAGCCAGCAACAGGCGAAATTCTTGCCATGGTAGGATCAACGGATTATTTCGCAACTCCATCAGGCTCTTTTAACGTGGCGACCGCTCTACGACAACCAGGATCATCAATCAAACCTATAAATTATGCTATCGGTATAGAGAAACGACTCGTAACTCCTGCAACGATGTTTTTGGATACACCCACCTGTTTTGCAGGTTCCGGCGGACAGGCGACTTACTGCCCAAAAAACTACGATGGAAAATTCCGTGGTCCTGTGCAATTGCGGTTTGCACTGGGTAATTCGCTCAACATCCCTGCAGTAAAAATGCTCTACCTCAATACGGTACAAGATATGGTTGCGTCGGCATCAGGGTTTGGACTCAGCACACTCAAAGACCCATCTAAATACGGCCTCTCCCTCACTCTTGGTGGTGGCGAAGTCCATATGACTGATATGGCAGAGGCGTTTGGTGTTTTTGCAAACGGCGGTATCAGAAAAGACTTGGTATCCATCCTAAAAGTGACTGATAAAACAGGAAAAGTTCTTGAAGAGCACAAAGATCCAAATCTCAAAAAGGATGTACCATCACAACTATTGCTCTCTGGACCGCGCATCATTTCGCCAGAAACAGCATTTCTTGTTTCGCACATGTTGTTGGATAACAATGCCCGTCAAGATGCATTTGGTCCAGCATCAGCATTGGTTGTGCCAAATCATGCTGTATCAGTAAAAACTGGAACTACTGACGATCTTCGAGATAACTGGACCATCGGGTTTACCCCGCAAGTTTTGGTTGTTACGTGGGTAGGAAACAACGATAACTCCACCATGAATCAATCACTTGTTTCCGGTGTCACTGGTGCCGCTCCCATTTGGAATAAAATCATGAGAAAAGCATTGGATGGAAAACTTGATATATGGCCAAAACAACCTGAAAATGTTGTAGGTGCACAAATTTGCGCTATGTCGGGACTCCTTCCTCCCAACGCAGAGGGTGACGACAAAGGGTGTGCAACACGTTTTGAATATTTTATCAAAGGCACCGTTCCATCTATACGTGAAGCACTCAAGCAAATCGTCGCCATAGACAAAGCCACAGGAGACCTAGCATCACCTAATCAGGTAGATAATATTGAGATGCAAGAACATCAAATCCTCTCAGATGGAGTCACAAGATACTGCCTAGATTGTCAACATCCCGAAGGAAAAGCAACAATTGTAAAATAACCTACTTGTCCTCCCCCTTGTGCCTATAGGCCTTGTGTGTTATAAAAATGGCGCTATGGCGCGCCACAAATCACTTCGATCACCAATGCGATTTACGACTCCAATCATCAGTATTTTTATCGTGCTTATTATCGGTCTTATCACCATCGGTGACACAATCCGATCGTTTATCACGTTTGTCTTCTCCATCCCAAAAAGCGTGTGGCTCTCTCTAAAAACAGTCTCTCGCGAGCTCACGCATGCATCGACTAACTGGCTCATGGAAAAATACAAAGATGCAAAGAAATCCATCCAAATAAAAAAACAAAAAAAACCTGTCACACAACGACCTCAAACGATCACTATTTTAGTACTTTCTGTTTTACAAATACTTTATTCTCTCTGGGTGATGATACGGACAAGTATTTCCAACATTCACTTTTCGTTTCCACACATTTCTTTGCCAAAACTTCAGAGACGTACATCAAAAACACAAAGCGTAAAAATTGAACAGCCGCCACAAACAACACCTACTTCATCACAAGCAAAAAATCCTTCTAGCTTTCATATCCAATCATTTACCGTCGGTATGGGAATCACAATATTATTTATTCTCCTTCCATACAATACATTTCTTTTTTTATGATCACTTCCGAATCCGCAAATATTGATGCAGAGAGATCTCGAAGTTACATCAAAAATTTTTGATAGAAATGGACAATTACTCTATGAAATTTACGCAGATCAAAACCGCACACCGATGCCACTTTCAAAAATTCCATCGCATGTAAAAGAAGCAACTATTGCCATAGAGGATCATGATTTTTATAGTCATTTAGGTTTTTCACTTCGAGGAATAGCAAGATCTGCGAAAGAAATCGCAGTAAATAAACGCGTACAAGGTGGGTCCACAATTACGCAGCAACTTATCAAATCTGCGCTCCTTACTCCAGATGTAAACATCATTAGAAAAACCAAAGAACTCATTCTGGCATTTTGGGCTGAGCGTATTTATACCAAAGATCAAATATTAGAAATGTATTTCAACCAAGTTCCATATGGGGGTACCGCATGGGGGATCGAGTCGGCTGCTCAAACATACTTTCACAAATCAGTAACCAATATAAATCTCGCAGAGGCAGCGCTACTGGCTGGTCTACCCGCTGCACCAACCGAATATTCTCCGTTTGGAAATCATCCAGAAAAAGCATTTGTTCGCCAGAAAGAAGTACTTCGACGAATGCATGCTGACGGAATCATCACAATTGAACAAATGGAAGAAGCGCTTGCGTATCCCGTTCAATTTGCGCAACAACGCGTAGCAATTCGCGCTCCACATTTTGTCATGTATGTAAAACAACTCCTAGAAGAGCGATTTGGAGCTCGATTGGTCGAACGAGGTGGATTACGAGTTATAACATCTTTAGATGCTACCATCCAAGAAAAAACAGAAGACATCGTACACAGCCACGTTGCGGCGCTTGCGCCACTTCGTGTCGGAAACGGAGCCGCTGTGGTTACCAATCCGAAAACAGGCGAAATCCTTGCTATGGTCGGGAGTCACGATTACTTTGACACAGCACATGACGGAAATGTGAACATCACCACAAGTCTAAGACAACCAGGGTCATCGATAAAAGTCGTGACCTATGCTGCGGCGATGGAAAAGGGTATGACCGCGGCTACACTCCTTAGTGATACACCTGTATCGTATCCGCAAATTGGAAGTCCTCCATACGTACCCGTAAATTACGACAGTAAATTTCATGGCCTCGTCCCACTTCGATCGGCACTAGCAAATTCATATAATATTCCAGCAGTAAAACTGCTTTCACAACTTGGGGTTCCGGCCATGTTAGAAAAAGCTAGGCTTATGGGTGTGGATTCATGGCAAAGTGACCCAAGTAGGTATGGTCTTTCACTCACCCTTGGGGGTGGCGAAGTTACTATGCTTGAGATGGCAAAAATATATGGCACGTTTGCAAATCTCGGAAAACGACAAGACTTACTGCCGATTCTCGAAGTAAAAGACTACACAGGTCAAATCATAGAGCAATATTCACCGAAAAATCCCGTAAATGCAATCAGAGAAGATGTGGCGTGGATTATGAATAATATACTCGCAGATAACACAGCGCGCACTCCTGCCTTTGGACCCACCTCATCATTGGTCATCCCTGGTTATACTGTATCGGTAAAAACCGGAACAACGAACGAGAAACGAGATAACTGGACAGCAGGGTACACGCCATCATTCTCGACGATCGTATGGGTTGGAAATAACGACAATACACCAATGGATCCATATCTTACATCAGGAATTACTGGGGCAGCGCCCATCTGGCATGACATTATGGTGGAACTATTGAAAGGTAGAGCCGACGAATCGTGGATCATGCCACCTACTGTTATAAGCATCCCGTGCTACTTTGGAAAAAGTGAGTTTTTTGTAAAAGGCACAGAACCGACCAATGGTAGATGTGCGGCAATCCCCACACCATCCCCAACACCCACGCCGTAATCGCTCTTTCGTTACTCCGTCACAACTACTTTGCCCAAATGTGTTGGACTAGCATGATTGTGGAATGTCCATGTACCTACTTTAGCAAAAGTATAGGTATATACTTCGCCTTTGATAAATGATTTTTTAGCATCAAATCCAGGTAATAACTGGTGAGTCGGATGTACGTCAGACGCAACCCACATACCGACGGTACTTTGATTTTCAAAAGACACACTCGTTCCTTTTTTGACTGTAATAGCAGCTGGTGAAAATCCACTTTCGGTATAATTTATCGTAGATTGACTTACCACTCCGCCTTTTGTTCCCCCACCCATTGTACTTCCACTATCTGAAATAGTTGTTTGTTCACTTGAGGCAACTGATGGAGTTGTTTGCGCAGTCATACTGGTATCGATGTTCTTCGGCATAACTTTAGCAAATGTTCCACCGTTCATAAAATACCATCCAGCCAACCCTCCACCTACAACAACCAAAAGCCCAACAAGAAATTTATTCATAATTTATTACTCCTTCTGCTGTAACTATACACCAAAACAACCTCACAAACCAAATTTAAGCCCGTAGTACAAGCTAAATACGAAGTATTTGCCATCAAAAAACCCCAACTTACGTCGGGGTTTTTTGTGAATAATCTTTATTACGAGATTAGTTTCTCGGCCTATCTTCACGAGGTCGAGCTTCATTTACGACGAGTGGTCGTCCATTCACATCCTTGCCATTGAACATTTCAATAGCTTTCTTTGCCTCTTCATCAGAGCTCATTTCGACGAATCCAAAACCGCGTGAGCGGCCAGAATATTTGTCAGAAATGACTTTTGCAGAAACGACTGTTCCTGCTCCAGCAAACGTTTGTGCCATGTCATCACTGGTCATGTTGTAAGGCAAATTGCCTACGAATAAATTGATTGCCATATTGGTAATTCCTTTCCCCTTAGGTCTTGAAGGAAGCCAGATCGCCTAAGAAGATCAGTCTCGAAAGAAGATCCCTTATTGAAATACTGTCACGCTTTGTTCCCAGGACAGTTAGAAGTATACCATAGCACTCTTCGAAACACAAAAAGGGAGCGTATCCACACGCTTATTCTAATTTATTCCAACACTTCTTCTTCATCGGCTACACTATCATCGTACCCTGAAGAATTTGATGATGAAGCTGGAGCTGATTGCGTAGTGGTTTCTGTGGGTTTAAACACAAATGATCCAGTCACAGTGTTTATAGCAGCTTCCCAATATGCATCATCGGTCAGAGTGCTTTCTACATAAAACAAAAGACCGTCGTACACAGTACCTACGATCATCCGTTTCTCTGGGGTTGTCACGAGTATTTTCTCTGCAACAGAGCCGCCGAGTGAGGTATCCAAAGACACTCCTTTTGCTAGCTGCGTATCTTTTTTTACCCAACTCACAACATCTGTTACTCCAGCTGGCAAATCCTTCGCCCAAACCACGAGATTTCCTTTGTGATCTGGATGCGTCATTTCGATGTGCGCATAGTTTTGCTGATCTTCATCATGTTTATCCACTACTACTCCATCTGGATACGAAAATGTAAATCCAGCCGGATCATCCCATGACAAAAGTTTTAATTTAGGAGACTCTTCTTTCACTAACACTTCGCTAGGTGCTTCAAGTTTGGCGGGAGAAACGAGTATGTACGTCGCAGCTCCTATCCCACCTAAAAGCAATGCTCCGATCACAACCATTAATGGCTTTTTCATTATTTTTCAGTGTACCACGCAAGTGTATGTACTGCTATACTTATCTATATGAAGCGGGTCTTAATTATCTTTTTTCTTTCCCTAGCCAGTGTTGGACTTTTTGCACCTGTCCAAGCCGCCAAACCTAGAGTAAAAAAGGCGGTGGTAAAAACAAACAAAGTTGCAGTTACAACTGGATACTCCAGCGCAAGACTTTCACGGGGCACCAATAGTGTTGTGGTGACATTTCTCAATTTATCTAAAGTCTCGCGTATAAACTACACACTGAGCTACAATGCTAATGGCGTCGAACAAGGAGTTGTAGGATCACTCACCCCCTCAGGCCAAGCAAGTGACTCTCGCGATCTATACTTTGGTACATGCAGTCATGGTGTCTGTACTGCACATCGATCGATAACTGGAGCAACCCTAACTATTGAAACGAAGCTGAAATCTGGCGGAACACACGTGAAGAGATACAGGATAAAAATCTAAACGATCCAACCTCGCTCCGAATAGATAATCCCCTTTTGCCAGTTTTCTATCGCAGCTCGAATATATGGCACGATATTTGTAGGTAATGCGCTCACTGCAAACCAATCCAAATCGTCACATTTTTCTGGCTCACAGTTAGTAGGTTCACCACTCCATTTATGAACAATAAAGAAAAAATCCATGCGTATATCTGTTTCGAATCGATGCATTGTATGTACAAGTTGTAAATCCAATGGATCGATCGTCACTCCTATCTCTTCTTTCGCTTCTCGAACAACACAGGTAGTCAACGACTCCCCATCTTCTACGTGCCCTGCGGGTAAACTATACATTCCATCTGCATAACCCGTATTTTTTCTCCTACTCAATAATATTTTTCCATCACGCACATAGAATGGATATGAAGACGCAATCATTTTAAATCTGCTTACCGCTTTGTTCATATGCCGATTATAGCATCACAAATCGCATGCTATACTCAAAGAAACATAACATGAAATTATACCGACTATTAGGAAATTATTGGCCAATTCTTGCTGTCACGCTTCTTGGTGCACTCTTTCGATTTACTAATCTTAATTGGGATTTGGGAGGTCGACTACATCCCGATGAAGCGCTTATTGTAAATGGCGCATTAGAGATTATTTGGCCTATCAATCTATTTCATGGATTCCATGATTATAACGGGTTCTCCGTGTACCTCTTAAAGGCGTTAAGTTTTGGAACGAATGTTTCTGATGTGATGACACACATTGGCAGAGGTATATCGGCGGCACTCTCCACACTTACTATTATAATTATTTTTTTCCTAGGAAAAAAATTGTGGAATAAAGACATAGGCCTTCTTGCGTCTCTATTTTTAGCAAGTGCCCCTCTTTCTATACAACTCGCGCATTTCTATACCACAGAAAGCATCATAATTTTTTTACTCACGCTCCTAAGTTACACATGTGCTTCTTACTATACGAAACCGATGATAAAAATCATTGTGTATATGGGTGTGCTATGCGGCTTACTTTTAGCCACCAAAAATACAGGATATTTATTTCTTCCTATACCGGTACTTACAATAATGATGCATAAAAAAAGGCCGCAATCACTCTTTCTGCTTGGGCTTTTTTGTGTCAGCACATTTTTTATCACTTCGCCGTACTCGTTTCTAGACTTTCAACGATATCTAATCCGCTCACAATATCTGTCTGACGTTGTTTCTGGGAAACTTCTCATGGATTGGACTATCCAATTTCAAAACACCAACGGACTTTTTTGGGTCAAGAATTTATTTGTAGGCTTTGGTCCAATGATAATATTCGGACTCCTTGGCTCAATCACAATATTAGCAAAAACAAAAAAAATTCAGGCGAACATATCAGCCATATTCAGCTTATGGTCTCTGGGATTTCTAATTTTTCTGATGATGACCTATCTTAAGTTTATTCGTTACAGCGCACCACTTCTTCCTTTTGTTTCACTCTTTGCAGCCAAATTTTTGTGGGATATATCAAAAAAGAAATTTGGTTCATTCATCCTGCCACTTATGATAGTTATGCAGATTATTTGGGGGGTCATGTTTTTTCATATCTATCAAACTCGTCACACATCGCTTGTCGCTCGCGACTGGATAATAGAAAACTTACCGGCGCACTCCATAATTGTGCGAGAAGCATGGAACAATGTCATTCATTTCGATACTGCTCCTCTCCTTGGTAAACAGTATGGATTTATCACCATAAATCTCTACACTCTACCCGATACCAATAAAAAATTTAATGAACAAAAAGCGGTTTTACAAAATGCACACTATTTCATATCCGAAAGCCCAAAAGTACAAAATACTATCAACCACCTCTCTCCCAACTATCCGTATACAAACCAGCTCTACAAAGGATTACAAGATGGAACACTCGGATTTAAACAAGTTGCTACATTTACTTCTTATCCACAACTTGGACCCATCACGCTCAATGATGAACGCACAGAGGAAACATTTACCGTCTTTGACCACCCAACCATACGAATATATAAAAACCTCAATAAGTAACATCTCTGTTGCACTCTCACGACGTATTGGGTATAGTCCTTCTAATTTGTTCGAGACTATTCAAATATATGCAAACACTACTAAAAGGCGAAACACTACTTACACGGATAGGTGAAGGCAAATTAGCTGGAGTAATAATTTACAAAGCTACTACCCCTTGTTTGGAATGTCGGGTACCGTTTGATGCTGAGTCTGTACAAAGTGATTGGATGGCACTGACCTTAGCCCGACTGAACCGCGACAAACACTTAATACACAAGCATAATTATCGACCCCAAAAGAGACGTGCTCGAATCTAAATACTTCATGGTATAATATTGAAGTTCGTATGAAGCTCATTCCCCTGTAGCTCAACGGTAGAGCGGCTTCCTGTTAAGAAGAAGGTTCGTGGTCCGAATCCACGCGGGGGAGCTAGAAAAAAGTTAAGACCCGAAGGGGTCTTTATTTTTTTTCTTTTCTTCTGTTAATGAGGAACAATTCTCTGCATTCCAGCACTTTGTGATAGGTCGAGCATTAGTGCTTGTGAGTGGTTTGTAATCAAACCAAATCCACGCGTGGAGCAAAATATTTTAGTCTCAATTTTCCATTAGCCTTTGTTGGACACTAAAACCTTTTTATATATAATAAACATAATGTCGTTTCAAGCATATTTAGATAACATCGAGGAAAAAACTGGAAAAACACCACAACAGTTTATTGATGAAGCAAAAGCAAAAGGTTTCGACAATAACACGAAGGCTGGGGAAATCCTTATTTGGCTAAAAGATAAGTATGAATTAGGTCGAGGACATGGAATGGCATTAGTACATGTTATTAAGAATGGACCAAATATAGGTATTAAAAATGTAAATAGTGGTGGAGTTCATAGCGACGAATCAGATACCCTCATCCTAACTGGAAAGAATAAGTAGAATCATCAGAATTCCTAATTTAGAACCTATGCAATTCCCTCTGGTTAAACGAAATAATACTCTTTATCATATTGCTTTCATTTGATATCATTTAGCATATGGCAACAATAAATACGTGGATTAACTTCAACGGTAATGCCCAAGAAGCATTTACCTTCTACAAATCGGTATTCGGCGGAGAGTTTGCAAAAGTAATACGTTTCAAAGACATTGCAAGCGCTGATTTTCCAGTACCAGAAAAAGAAGAAAATAAAATAATGTATATTGCCCTACCTATTGGTGTCAATACGATGCTAATTGCCAACGATGTCCCGGAAGTCTTAGGACGAGTAAATGAGCGAGAAAATAGAAGCAAAATTTTGGTACGCGCGGAAAGTAAAGAAGAGGCGGACAGATTATTCGCTGGCCTTTCAGCAGAAGGTGCAGTAGAAGGACCTATGGGAGACAGTCCGTGGGGCTCATATGCGGGCATGTTTCGAGATAAATACGGTATTGAATGGATCATAGAATTTTCTCCTAGTAATTGAATTTCGTTAACTTGTGCACATTCCTTCAGTTTAAATAAGTGGAATAATACGTTCTGAACCTGTCTATTAAGTGGAGATATATAACCTATAGTATTTGACTTGCACCTTTAACTTCTGTATAATTTCATATCTTATGCCAAAAGAAGTATATTCCCCAGAAATCATGGCTGCAATTGCCGATCGGCTCAAGCCACTTGATAGACAAAAGAAATTGCACACAAATGCCGCTCAACTATTGAGCCCAGATTTTAGGAAAAGTTTTGGAAGATTCAGCTTCGCAGGAATAGAACAAGTATTTCGAGCAAGCAACTTCAACGCGCATTGTTTAGCGGTACCAGAAGAAGCTATTAATAAAAAAATGAATAGAATTATCACTGTTGCCCTAGATGATTTTGACCTTATACATGGCGCTGGCAGGGTTGACGCTTCTTTATTAGCACGGGTAACTAGAGTGCCATTTGCAGGATACATTTATAGAGATGCATCAGCATTACGCTTAGCGGTACAGGACTGGGGCATACAATTTGATCCAGTGATAAATTCCGCAAATCTACATGAGGCAGGAATTATGGTGCCTGTGCCAGGAAGCCCAATAGCAAGACAAGCCACAGGGTTTCGTAATTTAAACTAATTACATAAATAGGAAACACTACATTTTTAACATCAATATTGAAACATGCCACCAAGGACTGACACGTTATACTATTTATGATGTTCCACTTTTAGAAAAATATTTGATTTAACACCCGCTACTGCTGGTAAAAGATGATTGAGAACTTGCTCAGCTGTCATTCTAAATTCTTTTCCTTTTGCAGAAATCTTTACCCAACCCTTTTTATCTTTAAAATATCTCTCCGTAAAGTTTTTTGTTCCCATCAATATTACATAATTTTCATTCTTCAAATTCATAAGTAAATTCTAACATAATAGGCTTTAAGTCCATTAGAGCGGGGCAAGTTTACAAAAAATAAATTATTCGATATAGTGATTAAAATACAAATATGTCAAAAGATCTAACACCAAATCTATGGTTCAACGGAAACGCAAAAGAAGCGGTAGAGTTTTATCTATCAATATTTCCAGACAGTAAGATCATATCAACCATATACTACCCCCATGAAGGATTAGCAGATTTTCAAAAGGAGATGGCAGGAAAAGTACTGACGATCGAGTTTGAACTTATGAGCAATCGATTTGTAGCGATCAATGCTGGACCTGAGTTTACATTCAATGAATCTGTTTCATTTTCGATTCCATGCAAAGATCAGGCAGAGATTGATTACTACTGGGAAAAGCTTTCTGCTGTACCAGAATCCGAACAATGTGGTTGGTGCAAGGATAAGTATGGATTAAGTTGGCAGGTCGTACCAGAAAATATGGAAGAACTTATGAGTCGTCCCAATGCCTTCCCCCACCTGATGGAAATGAAAAAAATAATAGTTGAGAACTTCTAGTACTACCCACATTTTCCATCACAAGAAATATCATGATATGATCTATCTATGACAAAGAACCCCTTTATTAATGCCTTCAGCGCATCCATCTACATCATTCTTGTCGTCACAACCATGACCTTCGTCACACAACCCCTAAGGAATAAACCTGATACTTTTTTTGCTCCAATCGTATTTTTATCCGTACTCACCCTATCTGTTGCGGTTATGGCGTTCATCTTTTTTTATCAACCACTCCTGCTTTTTCTTGAAGGGAAGAAAAAAGGCGCAATAAGTCTGTTTGTTAAAACAGTTAGTATCTTTGCGACTATTACCATCACAGCTTTGCTCTTGCTTTTTTCAGGCATAATTTGAGCATAAGTATTTTTAAATCAATACCTGTCTTCGATTTTGGACATACGCTTGTCTCAAGTTATACAAATTACTTAGGAGTAATCAGCATATGAATATGTTTAAGTCAGTCAAAGCTAAATCGAGCAAAGAATACCTCGGCTCGCTTCCTGTAGAACGGAAAAAAGTGATGGAATTTATAGATACATTCATACAAACACATGCACCGAGCCTTAAGCCTAACTTTCTATACAATATGCCCGGATATGGTAGCTTCAAATACAAAGGTGCCAAAAAGGAAATGTTAGACTGGCCTACGATTGCAGTTGCGAATCAAAAAAATTACATAAGTATATATATTTGCGCTGTCGATAAAAATGGATATATCGCCGAACAATACAAAGAGGATTTGGGGAAAGTCAGCGTTGGCAAAAGCTGTATTCGCTTTAAGCATATTGAAGACTTAAACCTAAATATTTTGAAAAAGATTATAAAATTGGCAGAAAAATCACCAGGCTTAATTCTGTAGCGGATCACTCTGCTTTTTTCGTTTATACTCTACCCTATACATTACAGCGTTGTATTGTAACTCACTTTATTTTGCTATACTTAAATCAATATTGTCCTTTTGAAAGGAGCAACAAATTATGGCTAACTATGTTGATGGATTTGTCATCGTCATTCCTAAAAATAAAGCAGAAGCGTACAAGAAAATGGCCATAGAAGGTCGAGATTCATGGATGAAGCACGGAGCACTTGGATATTACGAATGTCGTGGTGAAAGTTTAGCTCCTAACGAAATGGGTGGTGACAAAACACGCACATTTACAGAAATGACTGGAGCCAGTAGCGAAGAAGACGTCTGGTTTTCATTTATAATCTTCAAATCCAAAGAGCATCGAGATGCGGTAAATGCACTAGTGATGGAAGAGATGAGTAAGCAAGCCAAAGACCAAAAAGAAATGGACATGCCTTTTGACATGAAGCGGATGTCCTATGGCGGGTTTCAGGCAGAAGTCGAGGGATAAACATTCTATATACAAACTACGTGTTGTCTAGGGAGGCACACATTAAGATATACACAGAAGGAGCAACATATGGACCAACATGATGACCATGCCGATTTGATTCATAATTTCTACGTAGAACAAAAAGAAATCTTTGACCACTCTGATCAAGGCATATATGCTTTTCTTGATGATGACAATAGGGTGTGTAACGATACTTTTGCCAAAATGCTTGGGTATAAGTCTGCCAAAGAATGGTCCAGTATTGATGTAAATGAATCATTTCCAGACACCTTTATAGAAGAACGTAGTCAGCATGCTCTTGTGGAGGCATTTCAGAATACGATGGAAAACTGCATAAGCTCAACGCTCGATGTAACATGGAAAACTAAGTCAGGTGGATCAGTTAACACAACTGTTGTTCTGATACCAATCATGTTTCAAGGGCACTTACTCGCGCTACACTTTGTTTCATAAAACTATCTCTCATAATGTACGTGGTTGTAATGATCGATTACAGTCTTTATCACCACCATCACTGGAACTGCAAGCAACGCTCCGATTATTCCAAATGCTGCTGTTCCTATAATCACTACTATGAGTAAAAGAAACGGATTAATATTTGTTGATTTGCCTATCAAGTAGGGTGATACAAAATAATCTATCAAAAAATTAAATAACCCAAACATGCACAATATGGCTAACCCTTCTAAAACTTTCGGTAGGTTTGGAAGAAAGCGTGTGCTATCAAATATCGCCACAAGTGCCACGATCACACTGGAAATCAGCATGCCGAAAATAGGTGCAGCAGAGAGTGCTCCAGTAAAGATCGATAGCAATACTGCGTAGCGGACATTCAAAAGCGATAACAACGCCCACGATATCATAGCGATGATACCCGTAAGCAATAGTTGTGTTTTGATATAACTCACAAGTGCGTCTACTATCTTTTCCGAAAGAATTTTGGGAGAACCAATCAACTTCTTTTTGCTTATTTTCTTCATGTATTTAGTATACCAACCCAGAAATATTTATGTATTATTTGAACTTACCGGTCATATACTAGGTCAATCAACACTGCCTCCGCATATGCTAAAATGATGATCATAGAGGTCAACAAGAATTTGTTTGATGTTTACAGTATTCAAATATGAATCTATCACCAAAACGCCTTCATGAAGTAGCGAAAACCATTTTTACGGTAGACATCTGCATTTGCCACGACAATCATGTTTTAATGCTCAAGAGAAGTCAGACAAAAAAGGCATTTCCTGGCTGGCTTACATTCCCAGGGGGTCATATAGACGAAGGAGAAGATCCACTTACGGCAGCCATTCGTGAGGCAAAAGAAGAAACAGGATTATCTCTATCACCCACAGAGCTCCAACTAAAATTCGTGGCGATGCATCACCACATTGATCGAGATGAACAATATGTGGTCTTTGGATTTTTAGCGATTATACAAAACAAACCATCAAATCTTGTTGCAAATGATGAAGGCGAACTTCATTGGATAGATCGCAATGACTTGGTTATAAATGACACCCTATTTCCACCGGTTAAATACTATCTTGATCATATACTTGGCGGGAATGGAGTTCTCTATAACAACAGCATCTGGGAACATACAAAATTAGTCAAAGTACTTAGTGAGATGGTAGATAACAACTCATAAACACCAACATGAAACCACACAACAATGGGGATATACAAAACGAGGCGCAACTCTTGTTAGCCATAGAACACATACATCTCGCATGCCACACATTATGTCGACAATCACTACAATCATACCTAGCAGTGGCCGGAAATATTGGAATCTTTAGTCATTCAGATGAAGAATATACTGCGCTGATAACATTGCAACAAACGCTGACAGATTCCACAAAAAGTGTCTATGGAAAATATTACAAACTCCATTCCCCTATCATCATAAAGACAGTAGATGATGTTCCGAGTGCAACATACACATATCTGTATGTTCGTAAACCAGATCCAAATAAGCCACACGTAGGTGATCTCGATTTTTATCTTGAACCCACTGCATACGCAGAATTAAAGCAATACGTACTTGGTGGCACCGTTCTTGGGGCACGCACATTACCCAATCGTCCCGAATTAGATCTCATCGAGCTCTATGATCCCAAAATAGATGCGCTAGGCTATATTGGCGATAAACAATGGAAGTAATCCCAGCTGTACTGTACACATTACAAATACAAAATTGCTATTTATTCTTTAAAAAACTTTAAATACAGTGTCATCGCGGATAAATGATGCTGCACAAAGTCCATTCGCGTTGACTCACATGTTATTTGTGAACACACCGCCCCACTTACCGATGCTGACTCAGAACGATACCTACCATATGGGCTATTGAGCTCAAAGACAAGCAACTGTTCCAACACGCGTCGTAAATGTTGATTTATTTTCTTATACAGCTCGGGATCCTTTGTTTTAGCTATCCATCCTATGTGATCCACGCCCTCTAAAAACACCGCAGATCCGGGCGATATAGGCTCACCATCTTTGCTTTGTATATATTGCTCATACCACTGTCCTCTATTTTTCATATACAGTTCAAGGCTATCGGATAAATATTTCCAGTATTTTTCGTTAGGCTCAACGGTATAAAGATATGCAAATCCAGCCATGCCCCAACTAAAAAAAGAGGAATTAAATTTATTTGTTCCGTAATAAGACATGGCATAATCCGCCATTTTCTTAACTGACTCCAAATAGGAATCTTTTTGTGTAATTTGATGACTACGAATCAGCGCATACATCGTTTCTCCGTTGTTGTAATCAGACTCAGATGGCGAAGGAGTGTAAGAATTTATGTATGCACCTGAGGTGGCTTGTGTAGACTCTAGGTAGTTTGAAAGACGCACAAGATATTCCAAATTTTCCACTGTATTGTTT
>JAGORV010000053.1 GCA_018062625.1 Candidatus Woesebacteria bacterium | reverse complement strand
GTAAGCGACCCAAACGCCGTGAGATCAAACTTACGGGTGAGTGGCTCAAAAAACTGCATCTCGTACCGATTGAGAAATTTTCCTCTGACTATGGCGACTTTGGACTTCATGTATTTATGATAGAAAGTATTACTTTTCCAAATGATTCCCATGAATATTTTTGGGCCTGTGCCTTTCCGCGAGCAACATAGGAAGCACGAATTTTTACATCGCGCATAGACTCCATCGCGCGAGCAAGTGCCATGTGGTCTTGGGGATCTACTCGTATCCCCGCCATTCCCACAACCTCGGTAAATGTAGGAATATCCGAAACAATCACGGGACATCCGCTTACCATGGCCTCTACCGCCGGCAAACAAAATCCTTCCACAAGCGATGGGGAAACAAATGCCATCGCCCCAGTATAGTAAGCCGCGAGCTTTTGATCTGATACATACCCAAGACGTCGAACGTATTGGGTGACTCCTTCTGACTGCACAGTTTTCTCTATATCTGGATCCAACCAAAAATCACTTCCAACTAAATACAAATCCGCATCTATGATTTTTCGAACTTGAGCAAAAGCACGAATAAGCATTGGAAGATTTTTACCGTGCTTAAGCGACCCTACATACAAAAAATATGGCCGTTTGCTTTGGAAGATATCTTGGTTCGTTTTAAACTTTTCATCCACACCAAGTGGAGCCGCAGTAACAAAACTTGTTGCGACGTCAAACTCTTTCACCACATCTGCTTTTACCGACTCTGATATGGCGATGATATGTGAAGCTTTGCGTATAAGATTCGTCGTGAGGTTTCGATGTTTTCTGGCCGAATCAGGATACAGCTCTGGGTGATGAAAAAATCCTAAGTCATAGACAAATCCTATGGTTCGCGCATGTGTGCTTGGCATCCCCTGTCCAAGGGCTAGAAACATGTCTACAGGATGAAGAAGCAATTCCAACGGAAGCCATAGAGAAAACCAACCACGACTTGGTCGTACTACGCGATTTTCCATGCGTGGTCCGAAGCTTTTTAGAAGCAGTGGATCTATGGGCAACATACTGTAGAGTCGGTACGTATGACTACTATCTTGCAAACTTAATTGCTGTAAAAGATGTACCGCTACCCAATATACCCCAACCTTGAGCCTATTATCAGAAACCCCAAGCATGCCTGCGTCCACACCAATAATCATATATGGGTATTATACACGCGTTTAATATTTCGCTCTTTCGAGCTCATCAGAGTCGACATACATCGACTAATAGCTAGTGCACAGTGAGAACGTATCTCATTGTGTGCACTAGCACAGGATTCATAATTTGTTAGGTCACCTCCACAGGGGTCGTATCGACAGCATCAATCAGCGAAATCAAAAACAGGCTGAAATTCCACAGTAAATGCGCTAAACCCGTCCACGCCGATTTCTGTTTCGCATCCATAATGCAGTTCCACACCACTGGAAACATTTTCCTCACCGATGTTGATAATCGCAGCGCAAAACGGTGCGAGGGTCATGGAACTGAAATTCGACACATAGTTTGGCGCTTCCATGAGGTTGAATTGATAGAACGAATCGCTCTTCAAACTCACGAATGACTCGCCATTCTCTTCCACAAACGCAGGATAGCAATCGTTGGATGTGACCCACTCTTTTTTGTAGGTGTCGTAGTACAGCATGTCGCCATCGAACAAGGGACATACGCCAACATAAATGTATGGCTCGTCCGCCTTGATGAATGTGAAATGCACACCAGAGCGGTCTTCCCATGTCTGTAATACTTGGTTGTACGCTATCGGATTTATTACCGATGCGATCGCCACGCAAAATAAAAGAGCAAACATGGTGATCAGGGCAAACGGTATAACCTTTTGCACAAAGTTACTGCTTAAAGACTGCATTTGATACATTCTCCTGTATATACATCATGAAATCTCCCAAGCTACACTGCTTGAAAGTCCAAACTGCGGGTGCATGCACCTTTTAGCCAAATATATTTTGGTACTCCTTTCTTACATTCAAATTTGATTTTCAAAAAAATATGAAAATTCCGCCTATATTAGTATTCCCCTCTCCACCGACCAGAAATCATCTGAGCAGTAGCGAAGGGAATAGCTAGGTACGAAAGGAGCAGGTAAATATTATGAATCCTATGTAAACGTGCGGTATATTCCCACAAGCACCGCCGCAAATGACAGTTTTGGGGGAAATATACGAACCAGAATTATACCAAATATTACGAGGCGTTACAAATACTATGGGATATATTATTCGCGATATAGTCCAAATCTTAGAAGAAGATAGTCTCGCATACCTTGTACTGCACCAGCGTTTCCTTTTTTCTGGTATTCAATAAATGTTTTGGGAAATCGGAGATATTCATACAACCTCACCGACCACGGTGCACATCGCTCGAGAAACAGCAGATGATTTCGAGATAGGTAGTACTCATGCGCTGCTGATCCAGATCCCAAAGAGACGCTTTCTTCATGGGTGATACCAGATACTTTAATCTGAGTAAGTGGAAATCCTGCGCTTTGAGCACGAACACACAGGTCTACTTCTTCGTAATACATAAAGTATGGTTCATAAAATTGCCCACAATCACGAATGACATTTTTGTGAATGGCCATAAACGAACCTGAGACGTAGATCTGCTTTTGCTTTTTTCCACCCAGAATTGTCGTCCAACGGCGAGGATCCAAACTACCAAGCACAGGTCCGGCGATACCTGCGGGTGTAGTTTCCAGTGCATCAATAAATTTTTGAATAGATTTCTGTGACACTGAGATATCTTGGTTTGCGACTACCACCCATTCCGCGCCCTCATCGAAGGCTTTACCAATTCCAAGATTTGCTCCAGCCCCGTATCCCAAATTTTTAGGCGCATGAATGGTTTCGACGTTGGTGATACCGCTGTCAGCGGTGCCTCCGTTATCGATGACGATCACACGATTGGGACTGAGATGAAGTAGCAAATCTCTAAACGAAGCTTTGTCTGGATGATAAGCAACGATAATAAAGGTAACCTTATTTTTCATGCTTTTTGAGCAATTATCGACCAACCAACTGAATCGCTATACACTCTTTTATCTTCATGTTGAAATACTCTTAAATCTAGCCAATTAGCCAATGAGTAAAAAACTATACTATATGGTGTACGTAGCCAATCAGGAATATTTAATTCAATGGCGTGAAAGATTACTAGAAATGGCCCTCCCATAGACCAAATTTTGACAATATTTAGACCAGCTTGCTTACAATAATATTCAAGCCCTGCTTTTGTATAGCGCAAATAATCGCTCGGATGATTGTGTGTATGCCAATATTGCACAGTTGTTATTAACAAGTAACCATCCTTCTTTAGTACCCGTGTACACTCTAACAATGCATCTTTGGGTTCATTCAGGTGTTCCATTACCATAAAAAGAGTTTCTACCTCGATAGAGTTATTCTTAAATGGTAACTTATATACAGAACCCACCACATCTACACCGTCACCCTTTTTTAATTCTAAATTGAGATATTTAGTAGTTAATGAAGAAAGCAGTCTTTTATATCTTTGTTCATAACCACCACCAATTTCGACCAGACTGTTAAAATATTTTGGGTGTATTTTCTTGATACGCTGAACCAAAAGCTCGACTTGATATTGCGGCCTACTAAAGGCAAACCTAGATAAACGGTAGTCAATTTTTGAAAGTATTGTATTTATATTCATTTAAACATTATACAAGAATTATAAGTACATAGTTTATTCTCAATCTTGACAAGGATAAACCAAAGTAATAATACGGATATAATGCTTAGAAATTTTCTGTACATAGCATTACTATTAGTTACAACACTCTTTGTTTCTCCTTCCCCCTCTATAGCAATTGATAACTTCATAAAGTATTCATCTAATCCAATATTATCTCCGACAGCAAACTCTTGGGATAGCGAGAGAGTATGGCAACCATCCGTCGTATTCGATGGTGTTGAATACAAAATGTACTATTCTGCGTACAATGGCTCAAGATTTCAAATTGGACTCGCACATTCTCCCGATGGCATTACCTGGCAAAAAGATATTAATAACCCCATAATTACACGATTAAATATTGACAACAAAGATTCACACGATCCAAATGTCATTTTCGACGGATCATCCTACTATATGTGGTATGTTTCATCTGAAAATGCGGGATCGTCAAATTTCGCAATACAGCGTGCGTATAGTTCTAATGGTATCAACTGGATAAATGATCCCATTCTCCCAGTATTAAAATTAACAAGTGGATGGGGATCCATTCAAGGTGTATCATCTCCATCAGTTATAAAAATTGGTACGACTTTTAAAATATGGTTTTCATCACCAGATAGCGGACAATGGAGTACTGGCCTTTCAAATTCTTCAGATGGAATTACTTGGACTTCATATCCACTCAACCCTATACTTTTACCCACTGAAACATGGGAAGATGGACAATCAGCGAGCCCAGATGTCACCTTTGATGGGGCAAAATATAAGATGTATTATGGAGGAGTTTCACACATCGCGTACGCAGAATCTAATGATGGCGTAACATGGACTAAATCGCCAGATAATAACCCTGTATTAACAGCATCTCAGCCATTTGATTCAAATAGACTTGGAAATGCAAATACCATATATTTCACCAATAACACTCATGCTATTTATTATGATGGCAACGGAGACATTGATGGCACAACAACATGGAGAATT
This sequence comes from Candidatus Woesebacteria bacterium, assembly GCA_018062625.1. Taxonomy (GTDB): domain Bacteria; phylum Patescibacteriota; class Microgenomatia; order UBA10105; family UBA927; genus UBA927. The sequence continues at coordinate 30 of JAGORV010000053.1, read as the reverse complement.
GGCATAGCATTAGACGGACCATTACCACCT
>JAGORV010000005.1 GCA_018062625.1 Candidatus Woesebacteria bacterium | reverse complement strand
GTGTTGACCCTCGATGGGGTTGGAGAGTGGACTACAGGGACTATGGGAACTGCCAAAGGCCATCGGATTGATATAGACAAAGAAATGCGCTTTCCCAATTCAGTAGGGTTGTTGTACTCAGCCTTTACTGCATTTTTAGGATTTGAAGTGAATGATGGAGAATATAAAGTTATGGGCATGGCTGCGTATGGAAAACCTCGATACGTCAAAAAAATTCGTAAACTCTTTGTGCAGGTAGAAGATGGTTCTTTTATATTGGATCTTACGTATTTTGCATTTCAGTACAGTAATAAGCGCATGTACACACAGAAATTCATGGATCTGTTTGAAGGATGCGATAAGTTCGATTTGGCAGCGAGTTTGCAGGAAGTGGTTGAGGATGTTGTGCTGAATATGGCGCGCGCGCTTTACAAACACACGAAGTGCACAGATCTCGTCTATGGGGGAGGCGTCGCGCTCAACAGCGTGATAAACGCAGCTATATTGGCCAAAACACCATTTAAGCGTGTATTTATTTTCCCCGCTGCTGGTGATGATGGTGGAGCGGTAGGGGCGGCCTTATATGTGTACCATCATGTGCTAGGACATAAGAAACGATATGCCCTTAAGCATATGTTTTTGGGTGACGAGCACACAAATAGTGATATAGAGAAATTTTTGAAGGCCAATGCTATTTCTTACCGACGCGTAACGGATGCGGTGCTGTATACACAAATATCCGATGCACTTATAAAAGGAAAGGTCATAGGGTGGTTTGAGGGTAGGGAAGAATTTGGTCCACGAGCGCTAGGGCATCGGTCAATTCTTGCAGATCCCAAGAAGTCAAAGATGAAGGATATAGTAAATAGCAAAATCAAATTTCGAGAAGAATTTCGACCCTTTGCGCCCGTTATACTTGCTGAGAAGATTCACAGGTACTTTCCTGACGCAGATAGTCTCATGAGCACTTTTATGTTGGCGACGTTTCATGCGTCATCCCTGGCTAAGCGTATTGCAGCGGCTACCGTGCACGTTGATGGATCGAGCCGTATACAAATCGTGTCAAAAGATTACCAAGGACGGTATCGGAAGTTGCTGGAATTGTTTTATAAAAAAACAGGGAGACCGATATTGCTCAATACATCCTTTAACCTCAAAGGCGAGCCGATTGTAAATACGCCGAAAAACGCATACGACACGTTTATGCGAAGTGGCATAGACATCCTTGTGCTTGAAAATTGTATTATCGCGAAGTAGACTAAATGAAGTACAGAAAGGGAGTTTTTATGTTAACACACGTGAAGCATCGAGCAAATACCGTTAAAGAACTTCTTCATTTTTTTTGGCGTGAGCGATTATGGTGGATGATTCCGTTTGTGCTTGTCCTTATCATCGTCGCCTTACTTTTGATATTTGCACAGTCGTCTCCGATTATTCCATTTTTATACACAGCATTTTAAGAGAGTCAGGCATGTGCGCTTGATCGTGAGTGTCTGGTAGCGTACTATACGATTAATCATGGAAAAGAAATTAGTTATTTTATCGTTTGTTGTTCTAATCATCATTGCACTAGGGGGCGCAGGGGTTGGTTTGTATTATTACAATCAATATACGCAATCAGTTAAACGTGCCAGTGACCCTAAGATAGAAGCCAAAGAATTACTTGTGAAGCTTGGTAAGCTTATAGATTTACCCGCAGAAGAACCCACTGTTGCCACCGTGACCAACGCAGACCAAATTATCTCACAGCCATTTTTTGCCAAAGCGAAGAACGGGTATCGTGTGATTTTGTATACCAATGGGCGATTGGCCATTCTCTATGACGATAAAGCGAATAAAATTATCAACGTAGGCACTATAAATGTCAGTGATACCGCAACTCCTTCGGGAACCACAAATAATGCGGGAATTAGTACCCCACAAGATGGTTCACAAACCCCCGAAACTCCCGTTGTGACGCCCTAATTAGCCTCAATTTATTGGTAAATACTAGTAAGAACTTGTAAAGATATTAGTACATACTTGTAATAACCTATAGTATACTTCCGTTCGTTGATTTTCCCCTTGTAGCCAAGCTCGCTTGGCGGTACAATACCTCCTATATGATGAACTTTCACGAAGATAAATTATGGCAGGATTCGTATGTAGCACTTATGGAAGTGCATGATCTCTTTGACGGGCAACGAGAAGGCGAAATGGGAGAAATCGTCGAGGACGTACTGGAAAGTACTACTGCAGTGACCTCAAAGATCGCAGATGGATTATCCCGTGAGGATCGACGATTTGGTCGACAAATCCTCCTTGATGCCATAGGGCTAATCGCTATCGCTCGTACGCATTTGGCAGTAGCTTGGGGTCGTGGACTTATAAACGATGATACGTTTAAGCCCATGGACGACAAGTACGCCAAGCTGTCTGAGAGTTTGCAACGAGTTCGATAATTGCCTCTTTACAGTGTTTTTCTATTTCCTGTAACCTCATACTATGGTTGAAATTGTTGCTGGCATTCTCGAGAAAGATATTCATGACGCAGAGCGTAAAATTGCGCTCGCTGCAGTACACCTCACGACGATACAAATCGAAATTGCCGATAATATATTGGTCCCGAACGAAACGATCACGGATCTTTCGTTGTTTGCTCCAGTTATCGCCCAATATCCAAACATCGTATTTGAAGCGCACTTGATGGTCGCAAATCCTGAGAAATATATACGAGCAGTGGCAGATGCAGGGTTTACGCGCATCATTGCACAAATCGAGTCAAACGATCCACGTGCCTTTTTGGAAAAAGTACGGTATGAAGAGCTTGAAGTGGGACTTGCTTTGGATGGCGGAAGTGAGCTTCGGGAGATAGAGCCATTTTTGGAGGAAATAGATTTTGTGCTTATCATGATGGTGGAAGCTGGATTTTCTGGGCAACCGTTTTTACCGGAGTCTATAGAGAAGGTTAAGCTTATCCATCAAAACGTTCCAGACCTCATTATAGAGGCCGATGGAGGGATAAACGCAGAGACTGCCAAGGCTGTGGCCGATGTGGGCGCTACACGCATCGTCTCTACGAGTTTCTTATTCAAAAATCCTGAAAGTATGGCAGAAACCATCGAGTCGCTTCAGCGGTAGTACCTTCTGGTTCATTATTCTCATTATAGTCCTATAGTTTACATTTCTTTCAAATTTTGGTATCATATCTTTTCTATTTATGAGCTCATCAGGTCGCATATACAAAGAAACGCTTATTCATCCCTCGGATCATTGTGTGGGAACTGTCAAGATGGTTGAAGGGTTACCAGATAAAAAACAAATGAAGCGTGTGGAGAAAAGGATTGCAAAATGGCGTGAACAAGGGAGAGGAGCCGTTATAAAAACATGGCGCACAGAGAATTCGTTAGAAATTTATCTTTCAGACAGAGTTTCTTAGTTTTGTGCTATTCACCTAATATCTTCGAATTATTATTGTTGGATGTTTTGCTACTGACAATATCGATAGCATGTGATGTTCCCAGATGATATGCTCCTGCGTCAAGAAATGCCTTTGCTTGTGCTCGTGTCTCGATGCCTCCTGCGACTTTTATTTTTATTCGAGTGCCTATGACTTCTTTTACTATCTCCAAATCTTCGAGTGTGGGGTTTCGTGGTCCCATGCCACTGCCGATTTTTACGTAATCAGCACCAGATGCGAGAATAAGCTCAGCTGCCCGAGCAAGTTTGATTTTGCGGTCAGGGAGTTTGTCAAAGTATCCGGGTTCGAGAATAAATTTCACTATGATAGGTCGCGAGAGCATATGTGCGCTTTCGATGATGTGTGAGAGTTCAGAAAGAAATGCATCCTCGTCTCCTGCTAAAAACGTGCCAATGTTTGGTACGACATCAAGTTCGTCGACGCCTTGTGACACAGCATTGTTGGTGATGGCCATTTTCAGTGCTTGGGTGTCTTGACCCAAGGGGAACGAAACGACGGTGCCGACCGGCGCTTTTCCTCCAAGATACTCCTTTGCTAGCGTTACGTATGTGGGGTTTACAAATGCTGCATGGAATCCATATTTTATGACCTCATCACAAAGTTTGCGAATGTCAGCAGGGGTACTGTTTGCGTGATGATTTGCAAAGTCCAAGTGTTGGGCAAGTGGATCCATAAATTTATTCTATCACAAACGTTTGACCTCTTGTCTGTAATACATAATATGTAATACTTATTACAATTCTTTATCATGGCAGGAAGAAAGCGTAAAGAAACTTCGAATGATCAACAGTCTTCATTTGTTGGAATGGAGCAGCCGTCTGCCCCTAAATTTGAAAATCCAAATTTGCTTCCCAATGGGAAAACAAGGTCTAAACGTCAAGCGAACGGCACAGTCAGCGCTTGGCATAAACCGTATGTGACAGTACATGAAAAAAGGATTGCGGTTCGGGGATGGAGGATATTTGATCTGATCATGCACAATGAAGAATCAAGTACGCTTCGTGCACCTCCACGTGATCGATCAATTACCTTTGTGGGGCAAGGTGGCAGCGCGCATAAAAAAAAGCGAGAATTTAAAGATTATATTTTTCCACAGCCCGGTGATGACGTAAACTGGGAAGGATTGCGCAAGCTTGCTGCTATGGCACGAGAGATTTTGAAAAAGAAATAGGTAGGACATTTTTTTCTGAAGCATTCTCCGTTATACTAGCCCCATGTTTAATCGAGTATGTGTTGCAGGGACATTTGATGGGTTACACAGAGGTCATGAGGCGATGCTTACTGCCGCATTTACACAAGGGGAGTACGTTATCATTGCATTGACTTCTGATGCGTTTGTACGGGCATACAAAGGTCGAGAGGTAGCTGGATATATCAAGCGTCGTGAAGCGTTAGTCGCGTGGTTACAATCACATAGTGTATTTGATCGCTCTGAAATTATTCGTATTGATGATCCAGTCGGGCCAGCAGCTTCAGTCGATATACATGCGCTTATTGTTACCTCGCAAAATCGTGGTGTAGGCGAGCAGATAAATACATTACGAGCGACATTGCACAAACCACCACTCACTTTGATTGAAGTGCCACTTGTTTCTGCAGAAGATACTTTCGTGATTTCCTCAACGCGCATTCGTCGTGGTGAGATCGATGGGGAAGGAAACTTGGTGATGCCAGATAACATGAGAGAAGAATTAGCGATACCTCTTGGTACAATTTTATCTACTGGCGATATGATAGCCCGTTCTGTTCTTGCGCATAAAGATACAGTAATCGTCACGGTAGGCGACATGACAACCAAAACGCTTATAGATGCAGGGGTTACGCCAAGTCTTGTCGTTATCGATAATAGGGTAAATCGAAAAGAGTTTACAAAATTACATGAGTGGCTCGCTTTACATAAAAAAACCCGAGAGAAGTTTGTGAGTGGTCCAGGGTTTATAAGTCGCGCGGTGGTTCGTCGGATAGACGAGTGGGTAAAAGATACTCAGAAACAATTAATCTTGGAGATTGATGGAGAAGAGGATTTGCTAGCACTGCCTGTATTGGCAGCGTTGCCATATACCTCGGTTATGTATTATGGACAACCAAAAGTCACCTCACAGGCAAATGGGCCAATTGTAGAGGGGGTAGTAGAAGTTGTGGTAAATAAGCAGAACAAAGAGATTGCGAAAACATTATTGGCAAAATTTATCGTATAAAACATCCTTTCCTCTTGATAGTTATTGCCTAATCATGAATACTAAATCTAATGGCAAAATATGTTCCCGATGTCGGAAGTGAACGGTGGGTGATTATCGCTCCGGGGCGTGTAGCGCGACCAGATGATAGCGCCAGTCGCACGAAACAGTCTCACGGCGCTTGTCCGTTTTGTTCAGGTAACGAAAGCATGACCCCGCCAGAGGTGTATCGATATGGAGTAGGTGAGCCAAATACTGCAGGTTGGGATGTGCGAGTGGTGCCAAATCTTTTTCCCATCACCGACCTTCATGAAGTGATCATTCATAGTCCAAATCATGATATGGATGTAGAAGATTTGCCGATAGAGCAATTGGCAAAAATTCTCACCGTGTATCGTGATCGATATCGAGCACACGAAAACGATGGGCAAGTGTTGATTTTTTGTAATCACGGCTTAGCAGGTGGCGCCAGCCTAGCACATCCACATAGCCAGTTGGTTGTGGTACCCCGCCAGATCAATCTCGATACTATATCGCGTGAACCTGTGGCCAATGTCGTGAATGATAATACTAATTTTGTGACATACTGTCCGGATTTTTCTCAATGGCCGTTTGAGATATGGATTGCACCAAAAGCTCATGAGGTAGGGAAGTTTAGCGATGTACCACAAGATCAGATGACCGACCTTGCGCAGGTGTTACAAGGAGCCATACAGAGTATTCGAGTAGCACAAGGTAAACATCTGATCAAACCGCTGTATCCTGATAGCGGATTTGTGTACAACTATTATATTTATCATGGGACTAATTGGTACCTGCGAATCATTCCTCGATTTGTTCATCGCGCCGGATTTGAATTGGGGACAGGGTTAAATGTGAATATTATTGATCCTACCGAGGCCGCTAAAATTCTCCGAGCTGCAAGTAAACCTTAAGACCAATCTGGTTGTCGTGAGTATCGATGTGCATTAGCCATGGCGTTATTGATGGGGCATCCCGTTTTAGCTGCTGAGCAACCACCACAATCCGATACGTACTCAACGATGCGATCAACGCGAATGAGTGCGCGATTATTTGATCCACCAGCTGTAGAACTATCAAAGCCTATACACCCACCGGATCGTTGAATTCTTCGCAAAACACCCCACCCGCGGTTATGAGCAGATTTTTCCGTACTACCCGTGGCTTCTACGATCGTGATGCGGGTACTAGGAAGCGCACGAAGTGTATCCCAAGCCTCATGGCGTCGTGACGGAAGGTGAGATTTTGTATCTGCAACGAGGTGTGCAGGTTTGCCAGCGGTGAAAATATTTTCAAGAAGTTCTCCCATAAAAAAATAGCTCCTGATTGCTCAAGAGCTAAATATTATACTATAGGATACAACTTATGTCTAGACTGTGCCTTTTTGCTGTTGGCCCAGTAGCCATAAAACTGCTTCTTTTTTGTATCGGCGGTCACCACGAGAATTTATGCGGATTGCAGGAAGTTTCCCGCGTTTGCCCCAACGTTTGATCGTAAGAGGTGAGACGCGCAAAATTTTTGCTACTTCTCGGACGGTCAATAAATCTGGCCATTCATCGCCTAATGCCATAGTGATGTTGTTAATGTGTTGTACACATTAAGTTCTTTCTGAGCAGAAATAAACATTATCAAACCAATCAAAAAGTATCACTTATCATCAGACGCTGTCAATAGGTAGTCGCACAATTCTGTATGATTTTTAGAAAATGTGGATAACTTGAGGGTATAAAATATGTTTTGCGACGTGTATAAAATAAAAAAATAATTTTCTGAAATGGAGAATTATTGTTTTTTGATTGAGGCAATCATCGCATCCATCTCGGTGAGGGTTACGAGGTCTGGTGGATTTGCTGTTTTATAGGAAATGTGACCAAAGTTTGTAGGTTGCCCGTATGTGTCTGACCCTTTGGCACATATGGTAAAGCTCGCTACACCTTTTGTATTACCTCGGCGAAATTTAACTCCTTCGGTTGTAGTGATTTCTGTGAATTCGTCAAATGAGGAGCTAGGACCTTCTGCAACTGTGTCTCCGGGGTAGAAACACATAGCGCCACCAGTCGCGCCTTGAAATATCTTGATTTGCGCGGTTCCGCGGGTAAGAGTCAGTGTATCCATCCATGTACCTTCGTTGGTCGTAGTGTGATTTGGTGTCCAGTTGTCTAACACGGTGAGTTTATATTTGGTAAAGCTGAGACCCGACTCAGCACCGAGTCCTGCACTTATTACACTTGGTGTTTTCGTAGCTACTGGCAAATTGTCTGGTGTAAGACCGGGATCGATAGTTGGAGACGGGGCAGAAGTTACTGATACCGCACCATATGGTGTGTTGGAAGCAGTGTTTGTGCCTAATCGGTATGCGCCGTATGCGACACCACCCAATATAAGTGCAATGAGTACAAATTTTCCAAATACTGAAAAAAACTTATCCATTAGAGATGATTATACCAGATATATTTGGTATAATACTAACTTCAATATTTGTAGACAAATATAGAGAAAGGATTAGTAATATGTCAGTTGAGCGCAGAACAGCTAAAATACGAAAAGAAGCGAGGGGGCTTTTGGCCCGAACTGAATATAAGGCTGTGCGGATTGGGGGATATGTGGCTAGCTGTGTGTCCCATGATCCAATCGGAAGAGGCAAAGTGGAAGCGTGGGCTACAGAAGACCAATATCTTCTGCCGCTAGTGTGCAGATCAGAAGAAGAATATCTTGATGCTTTGAGACACGCAACACGTGTGGCACAAAAAGTTCATGCTAAGACGAAATGTACGCATGATTTGGTAGTTACCCTTAACGTGTCATAAAATTTTATTTGGGTGTGATTCACAAAAAATCCCCGCCGATGAGGCTGGGGACTTTTTGTTTTGTACTCTTATTTTTTGTGTTACTTAAGTTGAGCCTTAGCACCTGCTGCTTCAAGCTTTTTCTTTGCTTCTTCTGCTGCTGATTTAGCAACTCCTGTAAGAACTTCTTTAGGAGCGGATTCAACGAGGGTCTTTGCTTCTTGGAGACCAAGAGTTGGGACGAGTTCGCGAACTGCTTTAATTGCACCAATTTTGTTGGCGCCAGCTTCGGTAAGAATAACATCAAAGCTCGTCTGCTCTTCTTTTGGTTCTCCTGCATCTGCGGTTGCAGCTGCGGCTCCCGCTACTGCGACAGGCGCTGCGGTGACACCAAATTTTTCTTCAAGAGCTTTGACCAATTCAGAAAGTTCCAAAACGGTCATTTCTTCGACGGCTGATAATATTTCATCTTTAGATAATTTTGCCATAGTTTGTGTGTCACCTCCTCTCAAAAACGATCAATAATTTAACTTTTCTTTGTTTTGACAGCATCGAGCGCCCAGACAAGCTTGTTGAGATTCCATTGCAAGCCATAGTGTAGGCCTTGGATTGGAGCATTGAGCTGTCGGACTAATTTACCCAAAAGCATATCGCGTGATGGAAGAGCAGCTAGTCTGGTTACATCGGCATCGGTGAGCACTTGGACGCCCAAGAGACCACCTTTGGTTTTTCCCATGCCCACAGTCTTAAAGAATTTCAGTAAGTCCTTTAGTGGTGCTATTTCGTCTGCATAGGCAAATACTGTTGCTGAAGTGTCTTCTAGGGCACTTTTGAGTCCTTCGCCTTGTTCGCCAAGAGCACGAAGGAGAAGGCGGTTTTTGGCCACAACGATTTCTGCATTGTTTTTCTTGAGTGCTCGTCGGAGTTCTTCGAGTTGTTTGTGCTTGATGCCACGATAGTCGGCTACGATAAGAGCCTTAGCTCGACTTACTTTTTCTGAAAGATGCGCTATGGTTTCTGCTTTGATTGTTTTGTTTGCTGATAATGCTTTGTCCATAATATTTCCTTTCTTAAGATCAATTTATTTACTAATAGGCCAAATAAAACCCGCCTAAAGCGGGTAAAACGATGCACACCGTGTGCAAATATGTTTTCCCTCGGTAGGCTCACTTTCGTGAATTCATCAGCGATTTGCTGGAACCTACGGTCTTTAGGATTTGTCTATTATAGCAGGTGTGTTGGATTTATCAACCTTTACCTGTTTTTCTGCTTTTAGCAGCTTGACGAGCCCAGCGATTTGCAGCGCGTTCTTTACGTCTAAAATCCCTAGTTGCAGTTTCGTTGGCGAGTTTTTCTAATGCAACTCCCATGGTATGCGTTACTGCATCTCTTTCTGCTGGGTCGATAACTTGGATTCCGCCCGCACCTTGACTCCGTTCAAATAGTTTTTTGATAGGTCCTATGACATTTGCAGCAAATACAAATCTGTTTACTTGAGCTACCTCTTGTGGGGTAGCTTGCGTCTTTGGACGATTTAACGCTGCATCTAATCCATTTTTAAGTCGTGTTTCTAATTCATCTCCCATATGCCTCCTTTAAGAATAATGATGCTTTGGATATAAATCCTGCACCTAGTAATACTATAGTACGCAACTCGTCGGGAAAAAGTTTCAGTCTGAAGTTAGAATTGTACTTTTACCCCTGGACCCATCGTAGCAGATAGGGTCACTTTTGCAACTTTTGTGCCTAAAGCTTTGAGTACAGCTTTTATGTTTTCTGCAATCTTTTTATCCTCAAAGCTCACTTTTCCGATAGGCATGTGAATGAGTGGATTTCCCGGTTCCGTTTTGAGGTTAACCTGTCCACTAGAAAGCTCTTTGGCTCGCTTTTCGGGATCTGGAGATACTGTGCCTGTTTTTGGATTTGGCATGAGTCCTCGTGGTCCTAACACACGAGCTACTTTGGCAAGTTTGGCCATCATCGTAGGATGAGCGACCAAAATATCAAAATTTATCTTTCCTGCTTCGATTTCTGCTACTATTTTGTCGTCAGCTATGGCAACTCGTACTTCTTTGCCTGTTCCGTGTGGCAAGGATACTGCGGTTCTATAGTCTTTTTTGTCACCAAGACTGAGTGGATTGAGGCTCACATGGAGCTCAACAGTTCCATCGAATTTTGTAAGAGTCGTTTGTTTGACGAGAGAGATTGCGTCAGTAAGAGGGTAGAGCTTTTCTTTGTCTACCAGCTTCATGACTTCTACGTAGCGTTTGGATCGTACTTTGATCTTCGCTTTTTTCTTTTTTGCTGCTTTTTTTGCGGTTTCTTCGACTGTTTCGCCACTTTCGACTTCGTCGACGAGTTTCTGGTATTCAGGTTTGAGCTCTGTGCCCTCTACGACATTGTCTTTACCTTTTTTACTGGCTTTGGTTTGGCGACGAGCTTCAGCTTTGGCTTTAGCTTTTTTTTCTTCTTTTTCGTCACCGAGAGTTACTGCGCGTATTTTTCCCATAGTTTTATAAAAATTACTCTACCTGTATACCCATGCTTCGAGCAGTGCCTTCTACTACTTTAGAAGCTGCTGCGACGTTGTCTGTGTTTAAATCGCCGAGTTTGTCGGTCGCTATTTGTGTGACCTGTGCTTTTGTGAGTTTTCCTGCGGATTCTCGACCTGCTTTACCGCCACCTTTTTCGATTCCGAGTGCCTTTTTGATCATCGCTGCCACTGGAGGAAGCTTGGTGATAAAGGTAAATGTACGATCGTCAAATACGGTGATAACTGCTGGAATGATCTGACCTTTGAGCTTGGCTGTCTTTTCATTGTAGGATTTCACAAACTCCATGATATTGAGTCCATGTTGACCTAGTGCTGGTCCCACTGGAGGAGCTGCGGTTGCTTCACCTGCTTTTAGGTTTAATTTGAGTAATGTTTTTACTTTCTTTGCTGCCATAGTGGTTGGGGAATATTACGAAAGGAGTGAATGCGGAGCAAACTATCTTTCGAAACATTCCTGTTTCTCCCTCGAGAGTTTCGAGGTAATCAGTACTATACCAAAATAAAGGCCGAAAATCAACGGGGTATATTTTTCGATTTAGTTCTGCCTGCCTCTTGATTTGGGTCGAAAAATTCGGCATGATGATATACAGTACTGTGAGATCATATCTATCGTTATGAAAGCAAAGAAATCATTGGCACGTAAATCCAGCAAGAAATCCGTTGCATTTTCTTCTTCTCGAAGAAAAGGATTTGATTTGCGTACAATAATATTCCTTCTAGTCGTGGGAATTGGTATCGTATTATCGGTACTTGCTGCAGTACAGCCCACAGAGTTGCGACAAAAAGCAGCAGGATGTCAGCTAGATAATTGTAATCAGTGTTTAGTCAGTGGTGCGTACGATATACGTAATGTCACGAACTGTCCTGCAGAGCCTGATGGTGATCAACAGCTGTGTAATACTGCGGGTCGAGTAGGATTATGCGGTGGCCAACAGTATTGCTGTCCGGGGATGGGGCAGAGATGGACGACTACGATGACCGCGTGTGCTGGGAATGTGTATGAAGGACCATGTGTGGCTCCATCTACAGCTCCGACAGCGACGACGAGACCAGCGACTACAAACACTCCTATTCCTACCTATACACCATATCCTACCTACACTCCATACCCGAGTGCCACAGGTACACCACGTCCTACATCGACACCGAGGCCAACATCGACACCGAGGCCAACATCTGTACCTCGTCCAACATCGACCGTGAGACCTACGATTACGCCTACCCCCACCAAAACTCCTTCACTTATCGATGTGTGTGGAAAATCTTGTACCACAGATAATGACTGTCAGCTGAATTTGGGATGCACCACAGTTTTTGGCACGCTCCATGCGTGTCGGAATAAGTTGTGCCCAGAAAAACCGGGATGTCTCTGCGAGGATAGCAATGGCGGATCGTTTATATTTGCCACCCCCACCAGTGGCCCAGGAGTCTCAGGAGGTGGGAGATTGCTCGCGCTTACCGTAGGAGGATTTACCGATGGAAAGTCTCAAACCAATCTGCAACCCACGATTTCAGGAACCAGTGAACCGGATGCGAAAATCACAGTAACCATATATCCCGACGGGATAGGAGCAGAAGTATTTGCAGATAAGAATGGTAAATGGTCATTTAGACCTACCAAAAAGCTTACGCCCGGACCAAAAAGTGTGCTTGTCGTTGCGACCAAAGATGGTGCACAGGGGCAAGTCACCAAACAGTTTACTTCTGTGGGTGGCGGTGGATTTGGATTCGGTACGATCATCCTTATTATGGTTATCGCCGCAGTCGGATTTGGTGGCTACGTCTTCTATAAGTCAAACCAATAAGCGCTTGATCCTTTCAAGGATACGCGTATAATCTCGGGGTATGTCTATTGAGGATTTGAAAAACACACGCATATACGCGATCTCATTGTAGCCAGATTAGATCCTGACGTGCGTATGTCTTATCAACGGGCATCACAAAAAGCATGGCGTGCTGCTATGAAAGGTGAAGAGATAATCTACGAAGCAGACGAGATTAGCGCAGTGGAGCTTGTTGAGCAAAAGCTTTTGTTTGCGATGCGTCATAAGCGACAACGGAAAGATCGTCAAATTCTGACAAGATGGGTAAGTAGGTAGGAGTTAAAGCTTTGCGATCTGTAGGAAGTCGAGTTCGACTGGTGTTTCACGACCAAAGATAGAGACGAGTACTTTGACTTTGCCTTTTTCTTCGTCGATAGAGTCGATTGTACCAAGGAAGTCTGCAAACGGCCCGTCCACGATTTTCACTGCCTCAGACACAGAGAAGGAAGCTTTGTATTTAGGTGCTTCCATAGCCATAAATTTACGAATAGCTTCAACTTCACGATCAGAGATAGGGGTTGGTTTGTTTCCTGCTCCTACGAATGCGGTAACGCCTTGTGTGGTCCGTACAGCCAACCAGCTATCGTCTGCAAGAATCATTTTTACCAAGATGTATCCTGGGAAAATCTTTTCTTTTATTTCCTCTTTTTTGCCATGAGAAACTTTCACTACATTACGAGTAGGGACGACGATGTCAAAGATTTTGAGTGTGAGTTTTTGAGTTTCTACGCGTTGTCTGAGGTTTGCTGCGACTTTATTCTCGTGACCAGAGTAGGTGTGTACCACATACCATCGGCCGGCACTGGAATCTATGACTGGTTTATCGACTATCGGATCGATTGGAGCCACTGCTTCTGTTGACTTTACTGGTTCGTCTATCATATTTATTTTCTAAAAAGTGATGATGTTATGTTCAAAAATAGTATATCAAGTCCCCCTACAAACAGTCCAACTGCTAGTGAAATTACGATCACTGCTATGGTCAGTTTGGTCGTTTCTGCACGTGTCGGCCAAGTGACTTTGCGAAGTTCTGCTGCTACTTCACTAAAAAATTTAGTTGGCGCAGACTTTGGCAGATTAACGCTTGGCTTATCCATGATGTTTACCTAACAAAAGCCCCCTCCCCGGGGACGACAATCTTTATAATACCAAAATCCTCATACTGTGTAAAGAGTGGGGTATAGCTCAATGTTGTTAGATACCTTTATATGTGCGTATCATGCGACCCACATCTGCGCTACATGTACGATCTCCATATTGCATACGTGCGAGAGCTACTGTATCTGCGGTCCAGCTACTACATGAGGCCGGTATGAATGAGATGTTTGTGTTGTATGTGGCTCCATCGATTGTACAAGTTTGTGGCGCTGGTGGTACGTAATCTGGTTGATAATGGCTAGCATCTTCCCCAAGTTCTCTTGCTGCGGTAAATGCCGCATCTACAAAGTTGCATTCACTATAGTTTGGTTTTGCGGTAGCTAGGGCATCTTTCCAGCTGGGATCGGTCAGATATGCTTTGTATGGACCATCTGATTCGATATAGTTTTGCCACCAATTTGCGATAAATCCGAACGGTCCAGTAGCTCCTTCTGAGGTCGCATCGCCAAATTCACGACAGCTTGGCATTGGGTCCATAGTTGTGCAGTCGCTAAATAATCGTACGTTTTCATCGGTCCAGCTCCATACGTCCGCGTGATTAAATGACCCTTCTTCGAGCATGGTGCCCAGTAATACTGATGCAGGGACATTATATGTAGCACCAGCTGCTTCTAGAACTTTTTGCATGAGGGGAGACACACCGTTAGGCAGTGCTTGTTTTTCAAGGCTCGTGAGATAGGTGTTTGATGATGCATATGCACCAGGGTTTTTTAAATTACATGACATGCTAGATTTAGCGAGCCCTTTTTCGATCAGATCTATTGGGCATTTGCCCGTTTCTTCTATTTCATCTCTGCACCATGGTTTTATTTTGATGGCATTTTTAGCACCGGCTTTTCCCATCACAGCTTCAGCTTGCAATTTTCCAGCAGGTACGACGGTGCAACTGGCTTCGGCAAGGCCGGTGAGGAGTTGATTTGCTACAGCTTCTGGTTCTCGCATCTTTCCTGCTCTTAGGTTTACCACTTCTATTTGATCCTCTAGCTCTAGATGAGGATTGACCTTTTTTTGTTCATTTGCACCGATAAATCCTGCAGGCCAACCACCGGTAACATCGAGATTTTTTGAGTAGTCGCCAACTTGATTACTTGGGCATGGAGTTGATCCAAATTGACAGAGTATTTGTTGGTACCATTGTTTCGTTTTTTTAGTAAGTATACCCATGCGATTGGTAACTTCTTTTAGTGGTTCTTCATGGAGTTCAACTTGTGTGCCACCACCCGCAAGGCGAACAATTCGCTCGACGATGACCATGATGGTTTCTAACATGTGTGCAAGTACACTAGAGCCACCAGCAAATGATGAAAGCCGTTGTTGTGGATTGGCAAACGGTTTCCATTCGACTCCGGATGTTTGTTTTTTGCAATCCTCACCAGCATTCATGCCTCCTATACCAAGATTAGTAGGTTTTGTGGTGTCTATGACACCAGCATCGTTTGTCTCTTTTGGTAGTAATCCACGCATACTCCCAATCAATTCTCCACTCGTGGTAAGCTCTGGCAAGTTGGGGATTGGTTCGGATACTTGTGGTCCTACCGAAATGTAACACTCGGGAGACGTGTTATTTTCACCGTGTTCTGACCATGCTTTCAGAATAATGCCGTAGAGAGAATATCTTTTGATAGGTCCTTGCCAAAAAATAATTCTATTGTCTTGTAGGTATTGACCGGGCATATTCCATTGGGTATAGGCATCCATGTAAATTTTAAATGGCTCATAGTCTACGATTGCGTTTTCTTTTTCGCTTTCAAAAGATGGTTTTATAAGTCCAGCGACATCAAATCCAAATTCGTTTAATATGATCACTGCTTTTGTTTGCCACTCACTCAAGCGGGTAGTGGTAAAAATTGTGTCTTCTGCACGTACCACTTGGGGCGTCCAGAGAAATCCCACGAGTAATAATAACAAGGTTATGAAGAATGTGGCGGTTCGTTTCATGAGTGTTCTTATCTTACCAAATTGACAAATGAAATTCACGAACTGTACAATTACAAAGTTGGTTCGTTCTTTTGCCCTAACAGCAAATAGACAAACATGAAAACACAGCAAAAAATTCGTAAAGCAGTTATCCCCGCAGCCGGTTTTGGCACACGGTTTTTACCACAGACCAAAGCCATGCCAAAAGAGATGCTTCCTATCGTTGATAAACCGGTTATTCAGTATGTGGTAGAAGAGTTGGTCGCCAGTGGCATCACCGATATTGTGATAGTAACGGGGTGGCACAAACGATCGATTGAGGATCATTTCGATTATCCCAACGAACTCATCCAGACGCTCAAAGAGCAAGGTAAACATGAACTTATGGCAGAGGTGAAGCGTACAGCGGAACTTGCTAACTTTATCTATATTCGTCAAAAAGGTCCGTACGGAAATGGCACTCCGGTGTTGTGTGCGAAAAACGTGATTGGAGACGAGCCGTTTGTCGCCATATGGGGAGATGAGTTTATTTACTCTAATCCACCACGCGCCAAACAGTGTATCGATGTGTTTAACAAGTATGGTGATCCTGTTATATCTGCCATCCAAGTGGCAAAAGATGACGTATCGCGTTACGGAATTGTCGAAGCGACTAAGGTAGAGGATTCTGTATATCAGATCAAAAACCTCATAGAAAAGCCCAAGAAAGAAGAAGCGCCAAGTAATCTCGCAGCTCACGGATGTTACGTGCTGACCCCAGATATTTTTCCTATATTAGAGAAACTTGGACCTGGGAAAAGTGGCGAAGTGTGGCTTACTGATGCTATCCGAGAGCTTATGAAGACACGCCCTGTATATGCGTGTGAGATCAAAGATGGCAGGTATTATGACACGGGCAACAAGCTAGAATACCTCAAAACTGTTGTGGAGTTCGCACTGTTACACAAAGACCTCAATGGTGAGTTTCGAGAATACCTCAAGAGCCTCAATTTGTAAGGATCACAATCTTTCTAAACGTCTATATCGTTTATTCCGTAGGAGCTTCGCCGTAGATGATTACGCGTGTTCCAGGATTCTCTGCTGAGGCAGATGTGGACCATGCTGATTCGTTTGTCACGCTTGGTGACGCCCAATCGTAGAGCAGTTTGGCTTCGCTACTTCTCATATTTACGCATCCATGACTCATAGGATACCCAAAGTTGTCGTGCCAATACGTGCCGTGAAAGCTAAAGCCACGCATTTTGGCGATCTGGTCATTATAAAAAAACATGACCCATGGAACATTTGGTAAATAGTAGTAGGTGCCTAGATTTGGATCTCCACCTTTCATAAGCTGACTTTTTACCTTTGTCCATATGCGAAACTCACCGGTGGGTGTGCGACCCCATTTGCCACTAGAAATAATAAATTCATATACCTTTGTGTTACCCTCAAATGCGTAAACTTTTTGATGAGAGAGATCTACCTCAATGCGTTTTTCTGCTTCTACAGCACCAGTTGTGACTCCCAAAACACCCCGTTTTTGCTGAAGACTTGCCAGCGCTGGTGGTATGGCAAATTGTTTGTGAAACATTGCCTCGGACTGCTCCTGTGGCTGCGGGAGTGATTTACCTTCTATAAGCATCTGTAGACTTATAGGATCTGCAAGCGACTGATTGTTCTGAGTAAGTTCTCGCAGAGGTAAGGCAATAAATGCCATAGCTACTCCAAATAGAGCGATAAGTCCTAATATAGAAGGGATATACGTGGATTTATGGGCTACTGACATTATAAATACTATGCACAGTTTTTATTTATTTGTCAAAGCATTTATTTTGGGTATACTGGGAGTAGGAGTTATTTATGCGACGATCTATCGCACGTATTCGAGGATTGGGCTATATATTGTGGCAATCGAGACACATGGCCTATCATGTGATGCTTGGGTTGCTTTGGGCGTGGTTTTTGCGTGAACGATGGGGAGAGTTTAATCAGAAGTGGGTGTGGACAGCGGTAATTGGATCAGTGTTGCCAGACGTGGAACATATACGATATTTTTTGGGCTACGGCAGGAATGATAGTTATACCAAACAAGTGATGTCCTATATATCCCATCATGAGTGGCGTAATTTGTTTCACTTTGTCGCCACAGGGCATAAATACAATACAAGTTTGTCTTATCACAACATTTACGTTGTCGGAATTCTCATGATTTGTGCGGCGGCTTCATCATTTATAGATTGGGAAGTGGGTGTGGTGTTGCTCGGCGCCATGGTGAGTCATTATCTTTTTGACATTGCAGATGATATTGTCCAGCTTGGACACATGAATCCCAATTGGAAACGCTGGGGTAGTGGGAGAAAGAAATAATTCCTCGATAGGACTACTGGATAAATTGATGCGCGATGATGAGCGCTGCGATAATCCAGAGTGCAATTTCCATATAGAGTATCCAGTGCTTCATATACCAGTGTACCCATTCATGTGTGTTGCTCGGTACATACGGAAGAATTTTGATAAAGCTATATTTTTTCTTATTCCAAGGTCCAAGCCATGCTATGCCTCCGTATATAGAAAATGTATCGAGTACAAAATGCAGTAGCACATTTATACTCACGAGGGCTAGATAGTTATAAAAATGTGGAATGTGAGTAAATAATCCTAAGATAGCCGTAAAGCAGATCACAAAGAGCCAATTTGCAGGATAGTGTGTCATGTTTTTTAGCGTGTTATGGTGATCGTAAATGCGTCGCATGGAAATCAATCCATCAATATCGGGTATATTTGCAAATGTTACTCCAAGAACATACGGGGCGATGCCAACATTGGGAAGGATACCATGCTCAATAAAATATCGAGTGATGATTACGCCCACTGCTACATGAGAGATGGTAGTCATATACGAAAATATATTATTCTTTAGGTGCGGTTTGTCGCTTTTCAATTTTGTGTATCGTGTATAGCACGCGCTTATGTAGGTCTATATTTTTGATACGGGCAAATCGCAAAACTGCGACAATGATATCTCCGAGTTCTTGTTCGTATGTTTCATCTCGTTGTGCTGCGAGATTAGTAGGTTTTCGACCGTGTTTGGCTAGATATGCTCTCGCCATTTCGCCGATTTCTTCTACGAGAGAAAGGATCAGAAATGATCCAAACTCATCTTGATTTTTCACATCTTTATCCACTTTTTCCAAAAGCGTTATGTATTTACCAAACGGTGATTTGATAGGGGGTTTATTCATGAACACAGTATATCATTGAATGTGGTAATTATTTAGGACCGATGATCTGTATCGTGTTACCATCAGGATCAGAAAATGTCGCAAACCATTTATCAAATGTAGGAGCTTTAAATGGTTTAGCGATGACTGGGGCGCCATTTTTTACAAGATATTCATACGTTTCCTCTACAGAGTCTACCGTTATATTAAACATGACGCGGAGTGGATCTCGACTTTTTCCATGAATTTCAGAATGTTGTCCTACCCATATCCATGGGCCACCATCGGGAAATTCCATAAGTACCCCTGTGTCTTGTGGATGATCAAGTTCTTCGACAACCTTTAACTGAAATGTGTGAAGGTACCAATCTGAGAGCTTTCGGAAATCTTCAGACCAAATAAGGATAGTGGATACTTTATGAAACATACGTCAAATATACCGTGATATTACTTAATATTCAAGATGTTTTTGATCACATCGAGAATATAAATATAATTTTCCGGTTGATCAAAGTGCCCTTTACCATTGTAGGTCAGTAGGTGTGCGCCGAGATCTCTCGTCATTTCTTGTCCTTGTCGATATGGGATAGAGTCATCATCCATAGAGTGTAGGATTACTCGTGTAGGGGTAGTTTCCTTTATTTTTTCCAAATCGATGAGATGATCAAAAAAATCAGCGTATGCTTCATCTCTTCGCTTGGCATTTTCTAATTTGTTGGCAAACGTGGCAACGAGAATGAGCGCTTTAAGTTTTGTAGGATATTTTTCGAGCGTCAAAAGAGCCGCTCGAGTGCCTAGGCTATGTCCGACCAATATAGGAGGTTCTTTTGCCTTTTCGATTTCCGCATGAAGCAATTCAATCCATTCTGCGCTATGTGGATGTTCTTCTCCGGGAAGGTTGGGGATAGCATATGCTATTTTAAGCCTACGAAGTTCCGCGGTAATTTGCGGGTACCAATCAGTGGTTGTGTTAGCAGTATAGCCGTGAGCAAATATAATTTTCATACAAATCGTTATACAGCATTCATGACACCACGGCAATTGACTGATCCACAATGGCATGGTTCGGCTTTTGAATCTTTATCGAATGCGTAGTCGATAAACAACTCCTCATCTTTTCTGATATCGCGTTTTGCTACATAGTATATGTGTCTATTTTCTATGATTCCCTCTACGTTTGGCTCACACGAATGGTTCACATATCGTGAGTCATTTCCACCGTGCGCTCCATCTATGCTTTCGTGGTCGTTGAGTTGATATATATAGGTGACGCCTGTTTTATCGTTTTCTATCTCACGTCTATCTTCTTCCTCGCGTGTGATGAGTTCTCCTGTGTATTCAAATATGCGGGTGCCTGCGGGTATATCGCTTGTCGCAAAAACTCCGAGACCATGTATATGCGAATCCTTGACTATAGTGTTCATGAGTATTGGTTTATTTTGAGCGATCTATTCGAAGTGTATTTTCCGAAGGGGCGCAAAATCCTACGGGTGTGATTTCTTTTTCATATATACGCCCCAATAGAAAGGCGACGATTGGGAATATGATGAACATGGAAAGCGCAAGTGTTTTTGAAAATGGCGTAACTGTGGTGAGTGATTTGGGTAGTTTGAGTTTCTTTGCCATAGGAGCAGTATACCAAATATTTATAAAATTGTTGCGATGACACGAACTGGGGTTGCGTCTGTATGAAGCTTAGCTGGTAGGGCGAGTACTTCAAAATTCTTCACATCAAGTAATGCGTCCAGATTAGCGAGATTTTCTATAATCAATATACCGTGGCCTAGAAGTTGTTTATGGGTGGGGAATGGAGGCTGGTCTGGGCCAACTATATCCATACCGACAATTTTTACTTTCAACTCTACCATGCGTTTGGCAAAAGACTCATCTATTTGAGGATAATTTTCAAAGTATTGTGGGGTATGATATAGATCACCAAAACCTGTGTAGACCAATACGATCGTGTTTGGTTCTATCGTTAACCCAGCGAGTATAGATGCATCTATGATTTGTTTTCCTCGAGCATCGATCAGGATTCCGGTACCAAAAAATGTGTCTAACGAAATTTCATCCATATATGCACCATCTTTTATCATGTGTAGTGGCGCATCCATATGCGTACCTACATGCATGAGGGTGTGGAGCTGATGGTCTGTGTAGCCATCTGTATCTATGTTTGCGGCTTGTGTGAGTGTGGCCTTGGGATCACCGGGATATGCTGGCATTTCTGGAATGAAGCTATGTGTGAGATCTATGCGTTTCATATATTGAGAAAAATTTTATATGATCAACGGTAAAATTACTAGAGCTCTGATTTACGAGAAAATACTAAAAGTGGTTCGGAAGCGACTCCATCGTAGGTTGCAATAAATGCAAGTGTTTCATCTTGTGTCAGCATCTGGCGGAGGGTATTGCTACAGCGATCTGTTTCTTGTAGCAAAAATATTCCTTCTATATCATTCACAGAGCAATTAGCGGGGAGTTTGTAGCTATTGTTTATAGCAAGGTGGGGGATAAAATATTGTGAAATATCGCGCATGGAAATGAAATTGTTTTTTGGTGTCTGTGCACTCAGCAAATAGAGGGTGGTGTCTTGTGAGATTTTTTGTGACGCGTACCACCGTAAAAATTTATATTGTTGGCTGATTGGGCGGGCTAGCTGTGTTGTTTTATAATTTTGGAGTCCGCTTATGGTTATGCCAAATGCCGCAAATATAATGAAAGCAAGTGGTATGTATGAGCGGTATTTATTAAACAGATGTATCCAAAGTGTCAGTAATACAGGAAGCATTACCATGCTTCGATGCATACGAAATTCTATGTGATAGTAGGAGAATCCTTTGGCATAGATAGAGATACAAAATACACCAAAACACCAAAGTGCTATGAGTTGTGGAACACGACCAAATAGTCCAAGTAAAGGAGCAAGCAGTAGGATGATATATATAGGCGTCATAGCCCACGTGGTAAATGGCGTAGGGTATATATGCATAGCAAGATGTTTTATGGCGAGACCTATTTCCCCCAATGCAGATGGAATACCCCCAGGATATTGATGTCCTAATTTTATGTCTGATCGAAACATAAAAGAGCTTAAGATCATTATTGCGGTTAGTACCACAATGACTAATCCAAGTATTTTGAACCATTGTGTTTGATTTCTTCTCGATTGCCACAGGATAGCTCCATACGATAATGGAAGCAGGACTAAGCTTGGTGTATATGAGAAAACAATAACGAAGAGCAGTAGAGTAAGTGGGATCAGATAGGTGTGCAATTTTGTACGGAGGTACATAAGCCAAATACCACATCCCGCCAGTGCAAAGCTCAATGGAAATATACTTTGTTCAAATAGAAAGAGGAAATGATTTATATAGTGAAAATGAAGCAGGGATCCGAAGATGAGCAGAGTCAGTGCGTCGCCCTTTCTGCTGTCTTGGACATACACTTGGATTCCTCGGCAAAAAAGTATGAGTCCTAGGATAAAGTATATTGCTCCTCCGATATTGAGCGCAGCCAAAGAATTGCCGAAGAGCAGGCTAGGAATGGCAGGCACGATAAATTGTCGTGTGGGATAGCCAAATAAACATGATTGTCTGTATCCCCAGTCAGAACTCTGTTGAAGTTGGGTTAAAGCGCATGCGATCTCTTGGGTATTTTCCCCATTTATACTATAAATACTCTGTATGTTTGTCGCACATAAAAAAAGAAATAACCCAATAGTGAGTAGTGCAAATGGCGATCGCTGATGTATTGAAGTTTTAACAAGATTTATTCCTTGCACCAACGTAAATGCCGCGATGTAAATCCACAAAAGTATCCACGTAACTGTGCCAATTTTACCGGCTACAGGAATATAGAGTGATAAAACCTCTATAAAAGGAATGATGAGTATCAGGCAAATACCAAGACTGTGTTTCCAAAAGGATGCAAAGTGCGCGAGAAAATATATGCGAATTCGTTCCAAGAGGCTGTGTGTGTGAACCATACTTTGGATTGTTGTATGAAGTGTTTTAGATTAGCTCGTCATCTAGTCTGCGTGTAGCGAGTAAAATAACGATCGCAAATACGACGGATGTGATATAGCTAAATAGTTCATGATCAGGAAATATGTAGAGATCCATAAGTCCCCATGCACCCCGCCAAAAAAATATCACTGCACTAGCGACAAGCATGACGTGCATAGTGGAACGTTTTTTTATCTTTTTCATACTCACTAACAGTCTAGCGTATTTATAAATCATGCGCCATGCATGATGTGAGTGAGTTTAGTGTTTGGATTCTTTGGATATAAATCGAAATCCGTCAGTTACTGTGTGTTGAATGAGAATGCCGACTCCTATTCCGGTCAGTGGAATGTTTTGGATAGATAATCCAAGTGCGATAATAAGCAGTCCAAATATACTGTGATGTAATCTGTATCCCAATAGTATTAAAGATGTTTTTCTTATAACGTGAGTGCAAAAGAATTCCCAAATGAATGCAATAGCAAATCCGATAATTGAAAATAATATAATGGTAAGCATTCTATGCAGGCGCTAGTAAACAAAGCGAAAACTTATTTTACCGCAAGGGTTTGGATAATTTGATCAAAAACTGTCTCAAATTGAGGGTAGTCTTGTGTCCACGTTCCACTTATTTCTAAAATTTTTCCATTTCCCATATCTATATACACGACTTTTGTTGTTGAACCGAATAAATACTCCCCAGCGAAGCCTTCAGATAAATCACTGTTTTTATCTACCATTACCGTGGTAACAGTAAGCGCTTTCATGGTATTTACTGTGAGATATTTTGATGTAATGCTTTTAGCATTCACTGGATTGGGATTATTTACAACTAAGCCCTCAAGCCCATTTTCAAATTTTTTGCCCATATCATAATGAGGACCTTTGATGGTGTAGGGGAAAGGGATAGTTATGGCATTTACGAATTGCATTTGACCATCTGGTTCACCTTTTTCAGACGATAACGTTAAGTTCACTACATAATCTTGACCTCGCAAAAGACTGTCATCTTCATTTTTTGTCGTTACTTTCCATGTAGATGGAATCTTTAAAGTGTATCCACCTTTTACATTTGTGATAGTTTGTAAATTTTGTTGAGTATTTTGATTGGGGCAAGAATCAAATTCACAGTTTGGACCAGTTCTTCCTACAGAACTACCATCAGGACATAATTTGGCATCCATTGTACATGCTACTTGATTATTTGGATCAGCTGTTGGAGTAGGGTTTAGATCGGTATTTGTTGAGTTACGCACGGCCTGTGCACCAATATAGTAACCGCCAATCCCTACAATGGGTAACAATACTAATAAACCTATTACTAAATAAGTTAAAAATTTTGTATTTTTAGAACTACTAGCTAGCGGTTCAGTGCTAATTTGAGGCGATGAATTTTGTGGAGTTATAGGTTCCATATATTAAGTATCTCACATGGCTTCTATGACAACAATAAGTTAGAGTTCCGCTTGTAGGCTCGAAGGGAATCGAGTCTCGGTTCTTGCCTGCTGGCAAGACCAGCGACCGCGCCTCGTTCGCCTTCGCTCATTCCGGCGGGTTCGATTTATATTGCAGGCTCGAAGGGAATCGAACCCCTAATAGAGGTTTTGGAGACCTCTGTTATACCGTTTAACTACGAGCCTAATGGATCTATTTTATCAAGTTTTGGTATCAAAAGGAAACGCAATGATATCCAAGATTGACTAGATATGGAGAAATTACTCGAAGTTAGTTGATCTTTACTGAGGTTATGAGGCGATCATACATCGCGCCAAATCCGCCGATTAACACATCCATGCCGCTTGTGGGATGCGTAAAGATGAGCTTATCAATAGGTGCGCCATCCTTTGCAGACGCGTCATGGTAAATTTTCGCAGAAACCGTGGCACCTTTTGCTGCTTGGAGTATCACTGTTGTGATCTTGTTTGGTGCGAGTGGTACGCGTGGAATATCAGTTTGACAGACTACTATCACCGTATCTTTATCATTGTTAGGATCAGTGAGGATGGTGCCACTATCTGTGCTCTCGAGGATTTCCAGAGTGCTTGGATATTCGAGTGATAGATCACATGTTTTATCCATGTACGTACGCAGAGATACTGGTGTGGGAGTTAGTTGTATAGATGGAGTAGGTGCAGGAGCTACTGTTATCGTGGATGACCTAGGTAAATTTCGACCTACAAGTGTTCCGACCAAGAATGCGGCTACCACGGCAAGTGACGAAACGAAGAGCAGGGTATTACGATGCATACACAGTTGTCTTTAGTCTAATTTACTTGATTCCTTGTGTTCGGTGTGCTTTTTGCAGTGTGGACAATATTTTTTCAGCACAACTTTTTCCGGTGTGTTTATTTTGTTCCGGTTGGAAATATAATTTTGACTTTTGCACACGGTACATACCAGCGCAAACAATATTCGTTGATCTTTCTTTGCCATAGTTTTGTAATTATAGCGTAAAATGCTCCACTACTCAAGAAGTCTATTCTCGGAGATGGTGCGGGCTATCGTGCTAGCCATAAACGATCGTCCCTCTCCAGAATAATGGATATGATCGCCACCATTGATATAGCCAATTTTTCCATTACCCTGCGCATCCAAGCTTGGGTGATATGCATCCGCAAGTGGCAGGTGTTCTCCGCGGGCAAACGATACGGTGCTTTCTAGGTATTGTTTTATGGTGTTTACCTTTTGACGCTTCCCTTCAGGGCTCATGTTTATAAACGGCGCACCATCGCCAAATACATCCCAATTCGGTGCTATGGTTGTTGCGATGACAATTTTGGTTGATGGCAATTGAGTGTGGATGGTGTTTACCATTGCGGCAAGTTGTGTCCAGTGCTTTGAAATTGCGCCTTCATCATATGGATATGGGTTGTACCCAAATGATTCAATCACAATGACATCAGGATTTTGAGATATCACAGATGGTCTATTTGTCCCCAAATAACTGTATCCATGGGTGAGGCGTTCAAGACCGTAGTCTATATTTGTAGCGCCAACTCCATGATTGATGATCGTAAACGAGGCACTTGGGTATATGGCTCGAAGTTTTGAATCCAAACCGCCACCATCTGGTCCCAGTGTGTCCACCATAGAGTCTCCAATGATAGAAATGGTAAATGCTTTTTTTCTTGCTGTTTTTGCCAATGCTTTCGGTGTAGGGGTAGGTGTGGAGGTGGGAGAGGGTGTCACCGTAAATACTGGAGACTCACCCATAGCGATATCATAGATTGATGCAAACGATGTAGCTGGTGCAGATTCTCGCGTCTCTGTTATGTTGGGGTAGACGATTTGATCGTCGGGAAGTGGGGAAATTATCGATTCGGCAGCATACACTATGAGACCAAGTATTTGAAACAAAGACATGCATGTATCATACAAATTCTGTGATTGCTTTGCTAGAATGCTTTTCTATATCAAAATGGAATAGTTACGCTCGTTGTGGTGAGACTCTACAGGACGATTTATTTATTTGAGCTATTCCATGCATTCATAAATAGCGTGTAGTCAATTACGGTAACTTTTCCATCTGCATTGAAGTCAACTTCTTGAATATTTTTTGACCACCATGCGTTCATAAATAAGGTATAGTCTACGACAGATATTTTACCGTCTTTATTTAAATCTTCCTTACCGATACTCGTCATAACTGTCGGTGTAGGGGTGGGGATTTGGGTAGGTGTGGGGCTAGGGGTAATCACACGTGTTGGGTCATACATCGTTATATAATCATTTTTTAGCTTCTTTCGTGCGGTTGCATGCGCGGTAGTGTATTGATGTGTCCAGACGTTTGGTGCGCTATCTAATTGGGAAACACTAGAAAGAGTGTGTTGAAATATCCAAGTAATAATTTTTGAAACATAGGGTTTAGCAGCGGTTATTTGTGATGATACACGGGTGATTGTAGATGGATCGTAATCACTCGTGGGGGATTGCTGCAATTGTGATTCTATATTTGCCCACGCTTCTTTTGTGCCACCCACACTATCGCGTGCATCACGGAGTGCTCTGTATAATTCAGCGCTTTTTGCGTATGAGGTGACCTTTAGCGTACCCATGCTATCCTGTGGCGCAATGATATCGATTCCTGCACGATATAAATTTATGTACGCAGTTTTTGCATTTGCATACGTATAGGATTCGATCACCCAAGGGGACATGAGTATTTTTTTTCCATTGGAAACAGATTTGATTTTTGAAACCAAAGCGGTATAAAATTTTGTATCTTGGCTATTTGGGTCGACAAAGTTGCCTAATCCTCCTTCAAATACATAAAATCCAGCGAATTGCGGATCATTCCATGACCAACCTTGTGCTGCTACTGTTTGTTTGACCTGAGAGACGAGTCGCTGTGAATAATCTAGATTTCTTCCCATGTATGTTGCGGTGTCGCTTGGTGTTCCAACCCAAAACGGCATGCAATAATACGCGTCTACATTTACTAATCCAAAGTAGATATTCATGCCATGTGACTTTGCTAATTTGAGTGATTGCAAATACCAATTTGGCTCAGGGAGCGTGAAATAATATCGTTCAACAAAAGCTGGTGGAGTGGGTGAACACGGGCCTTCAAGTCCACCAGATGCCAGAAATATGACGGTGTCTATGCCCGTAGTTTTCATTTCATCAAACAACGCCTGATTTGCTGCAGCGCTGGGGAGATCAGACATGATAAATGTGCCTGATATAGGTAGTGGTGAGCTTGTAGCTTTTGATCGGAGCTCTGTTGAGTTTTTTGTGACGAGAAGTGAAAAGATAAAGGTCGTTGCCAATCCAGCGAATATTAATACGTATAAAATATTTTTGTAAACGCTAGTTTTTCGCATGTTCTCGTCGCAGTTGAAAAGACACTATAGATATTATACTCGCTTCAACAGATGCGCTTCGACTCGACCTGCTCCAAAAAATGATTTACAAAATTCTTCCGTCGCCTTGGGATCAAACCATGCACACGAAAATACGTTGAGATAGACACTTTTTTTATATTCAGAAAAGTGTGCAGTCACCGAACTTGTCTCGATAAGTTGTACGAGTGAATATCCACTGGTGATCGGGTTATCGTGACCGAAATGTGGGATAAGTGGTTCGCCATATCGTTTCATATGGATCACGTTGTCACAAAGTTCGATGACAAATTTCTTTATTTCTTCGCCACTAGATATTTTTGCCAGATCACAATCGTATAAATTAAGGGTGAGTTCTTGGCCAAACATATCTGCTTCTTTTGGATCGGTGCTGTTTAACATAGTGAAATTCAGGTCAGTGCGAAGATCAAAGCGATGAAGTGTTATGACGAGCTTCTGCCAAGTCTACGATGACAATAAAATTTATAATATATTGCATTAGTCAACGGTATTTCTGCACACTTGTCAATATATCGGTTTGCACTATACTCACATCTATGTCGTATATATTGTATGCATGGCTTACGAGTTTTACATATGGATTGGGCTCTGTGGTGGGAAAAATTTCGACCAAACATCAGATTACGAATCCTTGGCACTATAATTTTGTTTGGGCAGTGCTTACGGTAATTTCGATTTTGCCTTTTGCGATCATGGGGCATGTGGGTTTGCCCCAAGACTGGGGTAGCATGTTGTGGTTGGGTGTTGCCAATGCTGTATCGGGATTGCTTTTTATTCTTGCATTTTTTGCGGTGGATCTGAGTATTTTGAGCCCTCTAGCCATGCTCCGTACACCGCTATTGGCGTTAAGTGGTGCATTGATATTTGGTGAAAAACTTACCGTGGTGCAATGGGCGTTGATCGGGGTCGTGTTTTTGGCAGGAATACTCGTGAATCTCGATGAAAAATTTAGTATTAAAAGTGTCTTGAATAGAAATATTTTGCTTGCGTTTGCTTGGATACTTTCTTCGGTTTGGTTTAATTCCATGATTAAATATGCTTCGCTTACCAACGGGTTTTGGGAAGTGTCGCTATGGCCAGCAGTGATTGCTGTGATCATATATTTGCCGACATTACCATTATTTTATAAAGAGTTGGTTCGGACCAAACCCTCTCATCACGTTGGGATTGCGATTACGACTATGTTATACACTGCAGGATTGTTGTTTTCTATAAAAGCATTTGGTGAAAATATAGGTATATCTATCGCCATTATATCGCTACCTTTGGCGATGCTTATGACTATGGCTATAGCAAAATTTGCTCCGCATATCCTAGAAAAACACACAGGAAAGGTGTACGCCATCCGCCTTGTAGCGGCCGCAGTGATGTTTGTAGCAGCATTGGGGCTGTCAACATAATATAATAATCATATGAATTGGATACTCGCTGGATTTTTGGTTTTTGCGTCCTCAGTGGCAATGTATCTGCTTGTCCGAATGAGTAACGCGTTAAAGGTTCCACTTATCTATCAAAACTTGAGTATGTTTATCGTGCCGCTCCCGTTGTACTTAGTGTTTGCCCGTATGACCGATACGTCATTGCACGTTACACCGCACGCGCTAAGCATCATTGTGCTTATATCTATTTTCTGTAGTTATTTGGGAAATATATTTTCCCTGAAAAGTATAGAATACGCGCCAAACCCTGGATACAGTTTGATTATTCAAAAAAGTTATGTGGTGTTTACTACACTGGTAGCTGTGTTGTTTTTAGGCGGTGTGGTGACGATTAGGTCAGGGCTTGCCATTCTTTTGATTATTTTAGCTTCCGCAATGGTCATGATCGGAAAGCCAAAATCCGATCAGTCACATGTTCGACTTCGATGGTTACCGTACGCGTTGGGAGCTTTTCTCTGTTTTGGGATGTTGGCGATTATGTCGAAATATTTGTTGGATTTGGGTGTGCCAGTCTATACCCGTCTTATATATCTAGCGGCTATAGTAAGTGGAATAATCTGTATAGAAATGATTCTTGGAAAGAAACAGCGATTCCCATTGAGTGGTAAGACAGCGGGTATATTATTGCTTATCGGACTATTATCCGCATCGTTCAATTACTTTATACAAGTGGGTTACAGTGTGGCTCCAAATATAGGTTATATCAATGCATTTAATGCATCATCTATTGCGGGTATATCGTTGTTTTCTGCCGTGTTGTTTCGAGATGAGCTTAACACGAGAAAGTTTATTGGCATTATCGGTGTTATTTTAGGCTTAATGCTTC
Organism: Candidatus Woesebacteria bacterium; assembly: GCA_018062625.1. GTDB lineage: Bacteria > Patescibacteriota > Microgenomatia > UBA10105 > UBA927 > UBA927. The sequence goes on along the minus strand of JAGORV010000005.1, from coordinate 34,047 downwards.
TCGTATTATGAGCGATATATTTTATCCAGTTGCCCATAGGACGGATGCTGAAATAGCCGCACTCAAAAATAGATACGAGTCTTTTGATGCATCGATTATTCCTGATGTTTTTCGTGAGCACAGATTTACTGCAGTTTCGTGGATAAAACCTACTTCTTGGGGAACCAGTCACGTCGTTTTTATAGTGACTGTGAAAGAACTCGCAATCCCGCTTATTTTACGTGCAAATATTGGATACGGTTCTCCAGAGATATATATGTTGGTCGAAAAATTGCTTACAGACAAAGTTTCATCACTTGGGATTCCGGTGAACAAAATTCTCGGAGTAGATATTTCTAGGAAAAAATTTGCATTTGATTTTCAGATACAGGAACAGTTAGTTGGGAAAGACGTAGAGGATCATTTCGACGGCTCACAAGAGTCCTACGACGCACTGTCTTTTCAACTTGGATCGTATATTGCCCAGTGGGGAGGATTGTCGTTTGAGGGATTTGGTAGATTTGACGAAACACTGAAAGGCACAAAGCGGTCAATGTACGACTATATAATTGTTCAGTTAGATGCGGACATTCAATTTTTGGTTACTGCGGGTATTGTGTCTATGTCACAAGGGGGAGCGCTCCGAAAGATATTTGATACATATAAAGATGTGATGAGTGTAGCGACATCTACTTTAGTGCATTACGATTTAGCCGATCACAATATTATGCTTGACGGTAATCAAACAATCACGGGGATATTTGACTGGGAGGCGGCTGTAACGGGCGATCCCATGTTGGATTTAGCCAGTGCACCCACGTGGAAGACGCATTTTCCACGAGATCAAAAGCTTATCGAAGGATATCAGTCTGTACGCAGACTACCTGATTTATATGAGGAAAAAATAAACATATATCGATTGCGCACTATGATTTGGAAAATGGTATACGCTATTCGCGCGGGTATAATAAATTCTGACCGTAAAAATAAATTTGATGCAGCGGTTAGTCCCTTTCGATTATTCTAGTTTTTTGAAGACCTACTTCTTAATCTTCTCTTAATCATGCACCAGATATAGTACATATATTATCGTTTGAAAGGGTTATATAGGAGGATGTATGAATAAACAGATGTTAGGGAAAATAGGACCAATCCTTGGGTTAATCGTGTCGTTATCGACAACGAGTTTTGCAGGTTACAAAATTTTTGCTGCACCACTTGAGCAAAGGGTTGTTGTACCGTCATTACCATCGCCTACGGCAACACCAGAAGATGAACAGGAAGAGATTGTAGAGACTATTGTGGAAGAGGTGTCACAGGTGCTTCCAACGGGTACGTCTCCAAGTCCAACTGTAGCTCCCAAATTTTCTGGATCAAGCGGATCGACGGGTGCATCTGGAGCTAGTTCCTCAAAATTTCCTGTCGTAACTGGTGTCTCGATGTCAGGAAAAATTGAAGATGAAGATGAAGATGAATTTGAAGATGGCGATGATGATCGGATATCCGTGGAGAAGCATGAGTCATCTGAGATAAAAAAGGATGAAGACGAGCATGAAACACCAGAAACAGAGTCAGCGAAATAATAGGCTATATCTAGGATTGTTTCTTTGTGTGATGTTGGTAGGCGACGTAGCATTTCTCGCTACGCGGAAGTATCAATCACCGCATAAATCAGAAGATAATACAACGCTTCCAGAGTATACGCTGTCAGAATTGGCAGCGTATGACGGTTCAGACATCCATAAACCGGTATATCTTGCGTTGGATGGTCTGGTATATGACATTTCTCGCGGAAGAGATGCGTTTTATGCACCTGACAAACCATATCATATGCTTGCGGGAACGGACGCAAGCTCATTACTTCATCTAGTCGGCGGAGATATCATTACACAAAAATATTCTGTAGTAGGTAGGGTGAAATTATGAAATACGGCAATATAATTTTTTGGAGCATGGTATTTGAAACTGCGTTTATGTTTTTTTTGGCTAAACGTGCAAGTCCCGCATCGGATGTGTGGCAATGGTTAGCACAAGGTACTGGAATTTTTGGACTATTTACCCTTTCATGGACGTATATTCTCGCAATTCGTCATAGCTTTATAGAGCGATTATTTGGTGGTATCGATAAGCAATACAAGCTGCATCACCTATTGGGGGGAGTTTCATTTTTACTTCTATTGCATCATCCACTCTTGCTTATTCTTCGTCAGTTACCATCAAATATGCTTGCGACGTATCTTTTGCCTGGGGGAATATTTTCCTATACGCTTGGGATGATTGCATTATATGTGCTTATATTATTGATTGTTCTTACGTTGTTTGTAGATATGCCGTATAAGCTATGGAAACAAACACATGAATGGATGGGAATTGTGATTATATTTGGTGCATGGCATGGGTTACTCGTGTCATCGGATATGTCGACATTTTTACCGTTGACTATATGGATGAGTGCGTGGAGTGTTATTGCGATTGCAGCATATCTCTACAAAAGATTTTTATATTATTCATTATTTTCTGCAAAGCGATATGTTCTTGAGCAATTACAGTGGGAACATGACGTTGTTGTGGTAACACTTCGTGCAAAAACGGAGCAAGATGCGATCATGTTTCAGTCGGGGCAGTTTGGATTTTTGGCATTCGATCATCCAAAAAGTGTTCGTCATGAACATCCATTTTCAGTGATAGCGCATGAAGGTGATCTGGTGAAATTTGGCATAAAAGTGACAGGGGGATTTACTTTGCAACTTGCGCAATCCCAAATTGGTACAAATATTTTAGTTCGTGGACCATATGGAACATTTGGTCAAAATATACGGGCTACACCTCGTATGCTGTGGGTGGCTGGCGGCATTGGGATTACGCCATTTGTTTCGTTACTTTCTGCGCTACAGACGCATCAACAATTGACGTTAATACTTTCCGTTCGTGGAGAAGGACCACGATTGCTTATACAAATCGTTCGTCAACTTGTTTCACATTTGCCACAGGTTTCGTTTGTCGTACATGACACCCAACAAGCAGGTAGACTTACTGCAGATCGCATCTGCTCCTATGTATCTGTAGCCCCTGGAATGCGCGTGTGGTTGTGTGGACCACAAGCGATGATGCACACGTTGAGTGATCAGCTGTATGAGTTAGGAATTCAAAAAAAACATATATCATTTGAAGACTTTTCATTTCGATGAACACGTTAAAGCAATTTATAGCGATAGCATTTGTGAATGCCGTGCTTATGATAGGTGTCATAAGTTGGGGACCGTTGGTAAAACAAGCGGTAATTCGTAATTCATTTCTTGTAAAAACAGAAACGCCAATTCCCACGCCCGCTACAGAAATTTCTAGTCCTACGCCCACAAAAATACCAAAACGTCGTATAGTTCGCGTGGTTCGTAAAGCACAAGTTGCGGGACAGGTCACATCGGGTTCGGTGCCTGCTCCTGCGGTTACCACGACTGTCACCTCATCTGGGGGGAGCGCTGTTGCCCCGACGAGCGCACCACCAACCACAGCTCCACCACCATCACCTGTAGACAATAGATGTTTGATACAGATAGACGGAGTAGCATATGACATAACAGCATTTCGTTCTGCACATTCTGGAGGAAACGTATTCACATGCGGTGCCGATATGAGTCAGGTGTTTTGGTCAAAACATGGCAAAAGCTTGCTTGATTACATGGCAAGATTTCGCGTTTAGGTATAGTATGTGCGTATGCGAATACTATTAGTAGAAGATGATCAGATAATTGCTGACGGTCTCATGGCATTGCTTCGGACGGATGGATATGTTGTAGATCACGAATCGACTATAGCAAAGAGTTTAGAGCGTATAGAAATCGAATCGTACGACTGTCTTATCTTAGATAGAGGTCTTCCGGATGGAGATGGGACACAAATCGTGGACAAAGTACGAAAAGAGTCCATTGGTGTTCCCATACTTATGCTCACCGCAAAATATCAACCGCATGATGTGATTGATGGGTTAGATGCAGGTGCTGATGATTATCTATCTAAACCATTTCTTCCGCAGGTGTTGTTAGCACGTGTGCGATCCTTGGTACGACGGAAAGATAGACCAGTCACGCAATCGGTAATTTGTGTGGGAGATATATGCGTGAATACAAATTCACATACGGTTACGCGACGTGGGGAGTTGATGGATTTATCCCCCAAGGAGTATCAGTTATTTGCGTATCTTATCGATCATATTGGTGTTGCGATGGATAGACAAACAATACTGGAACATGTATGGGGTGAGGATATTGACATGTTTTCAAATACCGTGGATGTGCATGTGCGTTATATTCGAGAAAAATTAGACAAGGCGGGAGTAAAGTCTATTATCACCACGGTGCGTGGTAAAGGATACATGATATGCACAACATAGGATTATCTACCAAACTTATCTTCACCGTTGGTATATTAGCGTCAGTTATCGTGACTATCGCGACACTGGTGATTGGAATTCTCGTGTATGTGCAAACAGAACAGCAAATCCAACAACAATTAGCACAAGCGTCACAGCAAATCATTTCAGAACATCTCATGGGGGTAAATGGAAACGTCGTGTTACAAAAAAAGGATGAGGGTGCTTCGTTGGTTGTTTTATTACGAAATATGGACATGAGTTTATATATAGCCAGTGCATCGGGTGCATCATTGGCAAAATATGGCATATATCGAAACATAAACACGGGGGAATTGGCCTCGTTGTTTTCGGAAAAAGACATGCATCAGGAGAAAGATGAGACATATAAAGATGTGGAGGTGGCAAAGATTGGTCGGCTGGATGTATTTACCGCGCCTCTTCGATCAGGATCTACGGTTGTTGGATATATACAACTTACCCGAGTAAATTATATTTGGCCAGTATTGGTGAACTCATTGTTTTGGGCATTGATGATTCAGTTGCCTATTACGTGGATTGTATCAGCGATTGTGATTCGATGGGGAACACAAACAACACTTGCCCCGTTGCGAGAATTAGTGAAAAAGGTAGAAGCGATGAAGGTAGATGAGCTCCCAGAAACATTTTCCCTCTCATCCCGCATGGATCATGATGTCCGCGTGCTCACTGAGACGCTACAAGCGCTGATATCACGGGTTCGATCTTCGCTTACGAGACAGCGAGAAATGGCGCAAAATTTATCTCATGAATTTAAAACACCGTTAGCACGTGTGAACGCAAGACTATCGTTGATGCGGCCCCATGTAAAGAAAGTGCATCAAAAAACACTCGATGAAGTGATCCATGAAATGGTTGGCTTGGGGGAGCAGGTAGATGGTCTACTCGACGTAGCGATCCACGAGATATCTACGTTGCAATCAAAAAATAATCATTGGAAGCTACAGTCGCTGTGTCGAGAGTTGATACAGTCTTTACCAAATCCATCGAGAGTTATGATGGAAATTCCGAGTCAATGTGTACTCCCAATCCCGATAGGACTCGCAAGAACACTGCTGCGAAATATATTAGAAAATGCCGCTAAGTATGGTCCAGCACATGGTCGGATAGTTATCAAAGTCACACAGACTAAAGCACAATGGCGATTGATAGTTATCAATGCATCTCGAGCGGGAATTGAGTCTTCCGCAAATATATTTGTACGCCATTATCGAGGATTAGTAACTTCTTCTATACAAGGACATGGTTTAGGAATGGCTATCGTGAGAGATATTTGTAAGCAATTGGGGATTGAAGTACGATTTATCGCAACAGATCCAGATAATATACGCGTCGAACTATCAGGAAATCTATCATAGAAATGAGAGATTCACCACTGGAAAATATGCGATTTTACTTGTTATAATCTTCCGCATGCCCAAAAAGGAAGTTGGAATATCTTATATAGCTAGAGCTCATGGACAAGAGGCTGCCAAGCTTGCACAGCAAATAAGTCACGCGTTTGCCAGTGAAGGAAGAGGGAGATTTGCTGATCGTGTTGTGATTTCACTCGCAGATTCTGTAGAGCGTGGTGATCTTCGTATGTCTAATCGTGGATTTGTTTATCACGATATCGCTTTGGGGAGGGACATGGTGTTTGGAGAGGCTGGTGATGATGTGCTGCCCACACTTACACAGATTGCTATCGATACACATCGCAGTAAAAGAGGGACGCTGTTTTCTCGAATTATGCGTCGGTTAATACCAAAATCTATTATTCAAGAAAATATTCGGGGAGTTTCGGGTGCAGTGTACCAAGAGCTTGTATTGCGTGAGCATCCGCTATATAGGGAGATAAGAAAAAGGAGATAGTTTTTGTGAGCCTGGGGCGGGAATCGGACCCGCGACCACGTTCTTACCAAGAACGTGCTCTACCACTGAGCCACCCAGGCGATGTTGGTAATTGTATCATACGATCGAATTGGTGCGCATGATTTGTTTCTACCCTGCGACTACATATTCACTATGTCAGGTAGTAGAATTTCGATACGCGATTAATTCGTTGTCGTAGAATAGATTGCCTGTACATATAATATTGTTTGAAGGATAAGGAGAATAGATTTTAGATCGCGTAAAAAACAACGATCGAAATTTCACAACCTGATATGAAAAACATTTTAGTAACGGGCGCATTTGGGTTGGTTGGTTCAGATTTAGTTCCAGCATTAAGCAAAAAATTTGGGGCAGAGCATGTATTCGCGTTAGGCAATAAAACTATCCCAGAAAACTTTCAAGGTCAATTAGTAAAAGGGGATGTGACGGATAAGTCTTCGCTCAAAAAAATTATAGAAGATCATGCGATTATTGACGTATATCATCTTGCAGGGCTTCTTTCTGTCGGTGGTGAAAAAAATCCAGATCTTGCGTGGGATGTAAATGTCGAAGGGCTTCGTAATGTCCTCGAGTTAGCTCGAGAATTTACTCTTCGAGTATTTTGGCCTAGCTCTATCGCTGCATTTGGTCCGACGACACCAAAGGTGATGACGCCACAAAATACTGTACTTGAACCGACCACCATTTATGGGGTGACAAAAGTAACGGGTGAGTTGCTTTGTCAGTATTATTTCAAACGGTGGGGTGTAGATGTACGTTCTCTTCGATATCCAGGGCTTATCGGCTATCAGGCGCCTCCTGGAGACGGTACCACAGAGTATTCTGTGCATATATTTTATGGATTGTTAAAAGATATGAAATATAGCGTGTTTCTCAAAGAAGATGCACGGCTACCCATGATGTATATAGATGATGCCATAAAAGGAACCATAGATCTTATGGAAGCGCCCAAAGAAAAAATTTCTATCCGTACCGCATATAACTTTGGTGCGATTAACTTCACACCCCGAGAATTGGTGGATGAAATCATCAAACTATATCCAGATTTTTTGGCCACGTATAATCCAGACCCTGTGAAGCAAAAAATTGCAGAAAGTTGGCCACAATCTATAGATGATAGTGTGGCGCAAGCCGATTGGGGTTGGAAACCAGAGTTTGACCTTCATACATTAACATCGGTAATGATTGAGGGTTTAAAGGAAAAATTAAAAAAGTAAGATTAAAGAAAGGACATTATGCATCCATTACAGCATTATTTTGACACTATAGAAGACATGAAGTCGAAAGGCTTATATACACCCGTACGAGTTCTAGAGTCTTCACAGGGTTCATGGATTACGATTGATGGTAAGCGACTTCTCAATTTTTGTTCAAATAATTATTTAGGATTTGCTCAAGATAAACGTATCGTTCGCGCTGTGATAAAAGCAGTGAAGCAATACGGCGTAGGAGCCGGTGCCGTACGGCCAATTTCTGGAAATCTCGCTCTACATATGCAGGCAGAAAAGGCGCTCGCTGAATACAAAGGTGCAGAAGCGGCATTCCTGTTATCGGGAGGCTTTATCGCAAATATCGTCGCAATTGCGACGATCGTGGGAAAAGAAGATATTGTGATTTCTGATGAACTAAACCACGCGAGTATTATAGACGCCATAAAACTTTCACAAGTAAAAAATAAATCGATATATAAGCATAATGATATGGGAGAGTTGGAGAAGCGGCTACAGGAAGCTGTTGAGTTCGCTAAAACACCAAAAGCAGATGGCACAAAACCGGTGATTCTCGTGGTCTCTGACGGCGTGTTTAGTATGGATGGCGACATCGCTCCACTTCCAGAAATTGTTCGTCTAGCGAAGCAGTATGGAGCGATTACGATGGTAGATGATGCGCATGGTGAGGGAGTGTTGGGAGATGGCAAGGGGATAGCTCATCACTTTGGACTAGAGGGGCAATTGGATATAGAGGTGGGAACTCTTTCGAAAGCATTTGGCATCATCGGAGGGGTAATCACAGGGAAAAAAGAACTTATAGAATATTACCGTCAAAAAGGAAGACCATACTTATTTTCTACAGGTATTTCTGTAGCAGATGCGGCGGCGGTTGTTGAAGGGGTGCGGATACTTTCTGAATCCGATAAGTTAGTGAAAAAGTTATGGAATAATGGAAAGTATTTACGATCCAAATTTCAAAAATTGGGATTTAATACAGGTGTGACGCAAACGCCTATAACTCCCGTCATGATTGGGGATGAAAACGTGGCCAAAGAATTTTCTAAACGACTTATGGAAGAGGGTGTTTTTGCAACTCCCATCAAGTTCCCTATGGTGGCTTTGGGTAAGGCTCGAATTCGCGTTATGCCAAGTGCTACGCACACAAAGAAGGATTTGGATGTAGGTATTGCAGCATTTGCAAAAGTTGGAAAAGAGTTGGGGATTATATAATTCAACGCATTAGTATATGAAAAAAAAGACCTACATATGTAGGTCTTTTTTTATGTTTCAAAGTTTAGGGCATTCCCATTACGGACTTGGGAATGTAAATGGTGCACTACATGTTGCAGTCTTTTTGAGATCATCTTTCAATGATACTTCTACTGTTGTTAACACATTTGGTGTGATAGCAAGAGCTTTGGTAGTACATCGGAATGTAGAACCTCCACGCTGAGGGGCCGCAGAAAGTGGACCATCAGCAGATGCTTTTGCTATAACTTTGTCATCAGCTTTGACTACAAAATCGCAGGTTACTTCTTTTGCATCTGATACATCTCCACCTTCTACGGAGAGATAATATTCTGCAAATCCAACCTTGGAATTCATATATTGCACGTCACAATTTAACTCGGTGATTGGTCCCGGAGTTGGGGTTGCGACTACCTGTGTTTGTGCGGTAGGTTCCGTCATTGCGGTAGGCGCTTTGGCTTTGAAATACCAAGCTCCGGCAACAACTGCCACCAACAATACTGCGCCGATGACATACGTCATCATAGATGAGGATTCATTCATTTCTTCTTTTTCCATATGAAAGTAGTATAGGGATATTTTTCTCATAATTGCAAGGGGGCAATTTGAATATTTATGAAATAATTAACGCCCTATTGGATCTTTCGATTTCTTGGTATAATTGAAATCTCGCTGAGGTGGCCCGCCTCGACTCGCGAAGAGGTAGTCGACGCGAGGCGGGTGGAGTGGACAATCACACTTCAATTGCTGATGAAACGAATGTATTTTGTGATATTTAAATTGCTGAGGTGGTGGAGTGGACAATCACAACAGTCTGTAAAACTGTCGCCCTAACAGGCTACCTAGGTTCGAATCCTAGCCTCAGCACCAACTATTATGACTACTGGAAAACGATTACTTGCAAAAGTTGCCCCGTTTGCCGCCATGGTGCGCGGAGTAGCACATCCACATCGAATTGCTATCGTTTATTTACTCGCACATGATCCTATGTGGATCAAAGATCTCAAAAATCATTTGGGGATTCCTCAAAATTTGGTCTCGCATCATGTGAAGCAGATGATGAAATCGGGTTGGCTCAAAAAAGAACGCATCGGAAAGCATGTGGAATACAGTTTGAATGAGAAAATATTTAAAGAAATTCCGAAGCTACTCGATGACACGCCATTAACCAGAAAGAAAACCTAATTATGGAGCATACTGCACCAGTGTTTACGCCTGATATGATTCATAAACAAGAAATGGATACGCTTCTTGCACGTACAACTCCAGAACGGCGCGCAATATTTGAGTCACTATCAGAGAAAAGTTGGTTTGCAAACACTTCCCCAGAATTGCAAAAAAAATTACTGACACTTCCTGACAAAGGAAGAGAGAATCATGATGGGTTCTTACAAAATCTCGCAGAACGACCAGAAGAGATTTCAAACATCAAAGTAGAGCGGTTGATAGATTTGCCTCATGGATCGTTTGCACTGATACCCAAATTTGAAGTATCTAGGATAGACAATCCCGCGATGCGATATACCTATGAATATGCGAGCTGGCGCAATGGTCCGCTCAGTGGCGAAAAAGGTGTGGTATTTGTCGAGAAAAATGGAGAAACTACACATTTCATTGTGCTTCATGGGGATAAATTTGCCACGGGGAAGAAAAGCTTTGATTCTGTGGGGGGATTTTCTGATATAGGATCCGATGGGGTCACAAAACTTGATGAGCGAACGATCAAAGAAATGGAAGAAGAATTAGGCGTGCCAAATATAAAGATCACACGAAAAGTGGATTTGGGACGAGTAAATACCGATGTCGGCATGACGAATAATGAGCCAAAGATTTTCGCAGCGTTCATCGATGCATCTGATGCAGAAAAAATTCCCACAAATCACATAAATGGAGATGCATATGAGCTTAATAGTGGCGCTATAGCATTTCCCATGAGTGACCTTCCCAAGCTCGTTATGACAAATACAGATGGTATTTTTCTCTCCACTATAGCTCGTGCATGGGCTACAGGAGTAATTCAACCACCGCTTGGACTTGAAGGAAAGAAGATTGGCTTCTCCGTAAATTAGTGAGCCCCCAGTCAGAATTGGACTGACATCTACGGTTTACAAAACCGCTGCTCTGCCGTTGAGCTATGGAGGCGAAATAGACTTCGTTATTGTAACAAAATTACCAGAGAATAGAAAATAGAAAAAGAGGGGAATAAAGAAGCGAAATAATAAAATAAATAATTCCTGCCACGTGAGGGGTTAAAATATTTTCCCCGATTTATATCGGAAGGACTGGCACGTTAACCAAGGTTACCGTAGCACGTTGTCCTGTTGCCTCACAAATCTTGTGAGACTACCTCATTGGAAAACTTTTGTGGAGGAAAATATTTTTTAACTCCACACGGGCATATTTATAGTAGGTGAATATATCGGGACTGTCAAGCGCTTTATTGAGGCTAAAAGGTTATTTGTGGAGGACTAAAACTTCGATTAGTGTAAGGATGGCTACGGTATTGCCGATAAACACGATCCAAGTAAGTTTTTCATGGGTACGAAGCGATGCCCATGCTGTGTCAAAGTCTTGGGTCCACATGTGCATGCTTGGTCCGTTTACCAGCGTGCTTATGCCCGCCGCAGATCCGGCAAAGTGCAATTTAATACTCTTAGCTAGTGCTCTCATATATTCTTCCTAGAAGTATACGAGGCTGGTGAGGATAACTGTTATGCATCACGATGATGCATTATGAATCGGTATGATGTCACACAGGGAGTTGGTCTATCAGAAGTTGATTCTATTTTCCGGTGTTTTTGGTCATGTCTTGATCTATGAGGAGTCGAAGGTAGACAGATTTAGGCACACGATGTTTTTTGCCTTGCTTATCTAGATATGCAGCCTGAGCACTAGATAGATAGAATGTGTATCGAGAATCACCTTCGCCACTTACATAACGCAAAAAATCTGTCAAAATAGCATCAAGTGTTGATGCTGTGTATTTTTCACAGACTATTTTTTGATTTTCGTGATACGCGAAAATAGATGGAGGATCACCCTCGCTGTAGAGGATGAGTACCGGTTTGCCGCGATCCAGAGCCATGGAAATCTCATAACCCACACTGATACTCGGAAAACTAGTCTCAGCGATGAGAAAATCTGATGAATTTATCTGTGTTTCTAGATCATGATGAAATTTGAGACGCTGATCTTTGGTTTGTAGCTGAATGTCTTTCTCTGTGACGTTTAAGATGTGATCACTTATCATTTCTACGTTTTTGGACTTGAGGAGGTCTACAATTTGTTCGTAATGGGATTGATGATATTTTTTTCCGACTATGGAGGCGGTGAAATAAGCGCGCATGAGATGTAGTATAGGTTATTCTTGGAATTGTCTCAAGTTGATATCCTATGATATCATAAGGCTATGTCACATGTAGAAAGTGGAGGTGGTGGAGGAGGCGGAATACCCGTGCTTTCGGAGTCGGAAGCAGTATGGGGATTTTTGTTTGCTCCGATGAACCTCTTTTTACAAGGTTTGTTTGGTATACTCGGGTTGCTTTAAGCACCGAAATTCTTCTGAGAAGCTCAAATTTTTGAGTTTATATCCCTGTTATGCCCACGCTCGGCAAAAGCAACTTCAAAAGTACGCTTATAGCTGGGTTGATGAGTTGATGAATTGGAGCTACTCCACCAAAAAAAGGAAAGATCATGAAAATGAGAAAAATCATGCCATATGGCTCGAGTTCTTTCCATTGATGAGCGTATTCTGGGGGAAGTATGCCACCGACTATTTTGAATCCATCTAATGGGTGAATAGGCACGAGATTGAATATAGCTAGTACTACATTCATCATTATCAACGGTTGCAGAAAGCTATACAGCACTATCCCGAGCAATCCTGTGGTTATGTGAGAGGCTACGAGTATATGCAAGATAATCGATGCGGCGATAGCCACAAGTAAGTTGGATACAGGGCCAGCAATTGAGATAACTGCAGCGTCGCGACGAGGATTACGGAGATTATATTCATCAAACACAACTGGCTTACCCCAACCAAACCTTGCTACAAGCATCATAATGCTTCCGACAAGGTCTAAATGAGCGAGAGGATTTAGTGTCAGTCTTCCTTGGAGTCTCGGCGTAGGATCGCCTAGGCGATCTGCTAGAAGCGCATGGGCAAACTCATGCACGGTTATAGCTATCACGAGAGCTACGATATAAAAGAGAAATCCGATAGGGTTATTGAATAACTCACCGATCATATGGTATAGTATAACCTCTATGGCGTACAAATGCGATCTCTGCAGTAAGAAATCAGTAGCTGGTGGCACACACAAACATCACCGTGGTATCGCGGGAGGTCAGTGGAAACGCCGAGCACAACACACACTTCGAACCATCAGTGTGAACTTGCATTGGGTGACTATGCCGATAAACGGCGCATCTACCCGTTTGCGCGCATGTGCCAAATGCATCAAGCGCGTGAGATTTGATATCAAGAAAAAAGCAGCAACAGCTGTTGCGGTAGCCGCTGTTTAACAGTTAACCAATTCACAAATTTACCAATTAACTTCAATAATGCGTTGATCGCAATTTTTTTGATAATCCACCAAGTTGTTTCGTGATACTCTCAGCCTCTAGTTGCATATCGTTGAATTCATTTTGTTTGATGAGTTTGTGGTCTTTTGCTATATCTAAACAAGCAAACGATTCGTTTATAGATCCTAATGCATTCTCAATAAATCTTTTAAAGTCTTTGTCTGAATATTTTGCAGAACCTTCAGCAATATTCAAGCATACAGACAATGCTGCGCGTCTTAGTTGATCAGCTAATTCCCAATATGCTCTAGGAAAAGAATTTGTCACGGTTAGACAGGTGTAATAGAAGTGCTTGCTAGCGATATAAACTGGAAATTTAGTGAATCTAAAAGTTTCCACAGTTACTTTGTTGCTTTGTCAATTTGTTAACTGTTATTTTGATTGGCACAAGAAGACTTGGCAGCCACGTGCATCATTGGAGAGTTTCCAGTCTCCACTACAATCGGCAGGTTGAGGCAATCTACCGTTAAATGCTGCCAAAGGATTTGGACAAGCTAGCCCCGCACGAGTTCTCATATCGAGAGCGACGCCTTTCATGCTGACCAATATAACGACAAGCAAAATAAATGCGAGGGTTAAGAATATGACAAAGTTCCAAGACGCGAGATCTTTGCGGACAAATGATGCGGATACTTTTGCTGAACGAACTTTTTTCTTTGCCATATGTTTTCCTCCTTATCCAGCGTACGGAAAGAGGCAAGGTGTGTCAATAGGACATTTCACGAAATTTTTTACGCTAAGTAGGCTTTGCTGAATTCTTTCCACGAAACGGGATTTTTCCCCTCGAGTTGAACTTGATCTATCACGAGTTTCTCATTGTCTAAATGAAGAGAGAGAATTTTTAGTCGTTTTTCTATTGAGTCATGGGTAATCGAGGTCCAGATTCCCGGCCATGGAGTAAATGCACGAAATTTGCGCTCCAGTCGTGCTGCATCAGCTCCTATAAGCATAGCCGTCTGCAGTATGGTCCAGTTTTCAAATCCGTCTGCTCGAGTAAATTTTTTGGCACGTGGCGTTTCTGTTTCGTGTTGAGGAATTTCTTTGATTTTCCCCAAAAGGTAATCGGGAAGTATCTCTGAAAGCAATGTCGCGCCTATTTCAAAAAGTTTTGTGCGAAGCGGGTCGCTGGTATCATGAATGGTAAGGGGGATTTTTTGTTGTGCGAGTATTTTTCCGTCATCAAATTTTTCTGAGAGCCGTACAACACTTACGCCTATTTGTGCATCGCCAGAAAGAATTGCCCAAGGGACTGGATCAGCGCCGCGCCATCGGGGAAGGATAGAGGGGTGAATGTTTATTCCGCCATATGGAGTTTTAGAGATTGTTTCCCATGGAATCTTTTGTCCATATGATGCAGAGATGATCAGATCTGGTTTTACGCTAGAGAGAGTATTGATAACTTGTAACTCGTCATTATAGAGCCATGGCTTTTCTCCATTGCTGGCAAATGATACTACCGATACATCGTGTGCATGTGCCCATACTTCTACAGGAGTTGGTGTCACTATTTGTTTCCGACCAACAGGTCGAGGAGGTTGGGTCACGACGCCGGTGAGTTTTACGCTTTTGACTGTCGTAAGTTGCTCTAGGATAATAACGGAATCAGTCGTTGAACCAAAAAATAATACGGTAGCGGGTGTGGTCATGAATTATATAGTGAGTTCTTGTAACTCTTCTTTGCCTTCATCATCTTTTCCGACCTGATAAAGTTTCCCTTTTTGTTCTAGTACCCGTTGGGTAAATAATATCCCATTTATATGATCCGTTTCATGCTGGATAATGGTGGCGAGAAATCCAGAAAATTCTTCTACATGAATTTCACCGGTTTCATCTTGGTATTGGAGTTTTAGTTTTGTGGTGCGTTTTACTTTTCCCCAGACATTGGGGATAGAAAGACAGCCTTCGAGTTTATTGCCACGCTCAGGTACGCCATCAGTGACACTTGGATCGCGATCCAAGATGATGGGATTTATAAATACCCGTACAGCGGATTGGGCATTTGGCTTGGTGATAAAAACCTGTGACCCGACGCCGATTTGTGTAGCGGCAAGCCCTACGCCTTTGGGATTTACTGTGACAAGGAGTGTGTCTGTCATGACAGCGACAAGATCGTGAAGCTTCTTGTCGAAAGTCGTTATGCGTTTTGCTGGGGTAGAGAGAACTGGATGTGGTACCGAGACGATGGCGCGTTTCATGATATTAAAATTTGCTTATGCGATCTTGAAAATCTTTATCTTGGGCATCAATATTGGTGACATAGTCTAACAAAATTGCTTTTGCTTCTACGAATTTTTTCATCTCTGTATAGAAGACGTAGAGAGCGAAGTATACATCACGATAGTTTTTTTTCAACTCTTTTGCCTTGAGGAGGTACGCAACCGCTGTGTCAGTATTACCTGAGCGTCCGGTCAAAATTGCCAAGTTGTAGTAAATTTTGGGATCGTTTGGCGAGAGCAGGGATGCTTGCTTGAGCGCTTCTACTGCGGAATCGTTCAGCGCTGGATCGATACTGGATAATGTATAAAATATTTTTGTTCGGGTTTTCCAAAAGTTCACATTTTTAGGGGCTGTAGAAAGTGCTTTGTTGCTCTCTGTGAGTGCAAGTTGTGAAAGCTGAGCTGCTTCAGTGGCTTGCTTGTTTTGGTAAGCAGCAAGGGAAAGCGCGGCATAGTTTCCAGAAAGTTCGTCGTGATAGAGTGGCTCACGGGGATTGAGGGCGATCGCTTGGGATATGTATTGAACAGCAGACGCACCACTACCAGATCTACCCAGATGATACCCTTGTGCATACAAAACGTCTGCGTACCAATATACGCAGACCATTACCATTCCTGTGATACCGACAAGCACTACGATTGCGCGAGCGACGGTGAGTGATTTAGTCTGAAAGGTCACAGGGAGAAATGTCAGAAATGCCGGTGTGTCGTTGAGCTTCACGTTTAGCTCTTTCGTATGTTCTCGTGATTCCACCAATAGTATGCATAAGGCAGGGAACAGGAAGAAAAAGATTTGACCGATGACGACAGAGAATCCAAAAAAGTTGGTAACCAGCAGAGATACCCAGCCGGCAAATATTGCATTGGTGAACGAAAGCGTGTCCTGATCGTGAGTATTTTTTCTGACTGCATGAAAAACGCGTGTGAGGTACCACCATATAAAGGTCCCGATAAACAGTACGTATGACCCAAGACCAAAAATTCCAGTTGTTGCCAAGAAATTGAGATATTCATTGTGTGCTTTGTTATAAAGGAAGTCCCATTCACTGGTGAGATTATGTCCTTCTGGCCTGTGTTGATAGAACGCAAAGGCAAATGTTTCTGTACCTGTGCCGATAAGTAAGGTCTTGGTAGAACTGCGCCATGCGGATATTGCTCCTTGCCATACGAATTTTCTGATGACCGCTGATTCTGTGCCTCCAACCTCAAGCGCTGGACCAGTAGGCGCTTTGGCCTGCTGCCCCTCGAAGCTCCCTGAGCGAAGTGGGGCGACCATAGTTTGCAAACCTCTGAATGTGACATATTTGTCTAGAGCAGGCGTTCCTGTACCGTTTACAAATACAATGATGGCAAAAATACCATGGAGCACGATGATGGGTAGCAACTTTGCATTTCTTTCAACGCTATTTTTCCATACAGGAAAGAGTGTTAAAGCACACCAAACTAAATCAGCTACTGCTAAACCAAATATTCCTGATCTGGATCGGGTAAACAGCAATACGCAAAATAACAATATAGATATCATTCCCCACAGAGCTTTGGCCAACGACCATGTTTTTTTACTTAACATCGTCATGACAAGTGCCGTAGGAATCATGGCTACAATATAGGCAGCTAGCCAGTTGGGTTGACCTAGGGTAGAGAAGACTCGATTTTGTACATCTTGTACCCATATGTCCTTGTCGATACCAAGTCGTTCGAGTACTCCGTAGATGGCTACAAAGGATGCGGATATAATTCCTGCCAAAATCAGTGGTGGGAGTGAGAACGAGGCTGATGTGCTGGGTGGTTGTTTGGTTTTGGTGGGTTTGACCTCGGATAATTTAGGCACAAAAAGCTCTGCGTTGGTCGTAAATGCAAAATAGAGTAGTGTGTAGCTGATGATCGACCACATGCCACCATTAAATCTACTGTAATACCCTAGCCACGATACGTGTGGGTCGATCGAGAAGAGTGTGCTGACCAGTTGCGAGCTGGCAAAAAGGAGAATCGGTAGGTCTAAAATGGTTCGTCTCACCCGAATTTGTTTTTCGGTTAGCATTTTTGCCATCCATGCAGTGCAAATAACAGCGGTGAGGAGATAAACTGCCATCATTTTGTTGTATTCGAAGAGTTCATAGTTCCATGGAGTGAGCAGAAGTGGGACCAAAATAAACAGCAGATAAAAACTATATTTGATGATTGCTTGGAAAAAACGAGAGGTTTGCGAAACTTGCATGACACCAAGTATATCATGAAATATTTGCATTTACTCCCAAAATATGCTATAGGATATGTTCCACTTCTCATTATGGGCTTATAGCCTAGTTTGAGAAATGTGGATAAGAAAGGTTAGTTTTTGTGCGTAGAAACTTGAGGCTAAATAGCCTCAATAGTACATGCCCAAGAACATGCTTTTTATGGTAAGTAAATATGACGCCGTACTGTCCTGCCGGCGATAAAATACCCCATTTTAGGGGGTTTTGTCGTGGTTGGGGAGTATAAAAGTTTACGATTGGTGGTGCGGGCTTTCAGGCAGGAAACCCGCAGCACTGGCCGTAAAACGCTAGTTATTTGTCCTTGTGGCAATGCGCTGTAATGGACGAATAGTAATTTTGAAAATCTACGCAAATGCTAACGGAAAGCCCGTTACTTTTATTTGCATAGAATTGCACATTAACAAGTGAACGAAAGAAAAAAATAAGAGATTTTTTTCGCTGCAATGGAAATGCATGCGGTGAAACGAGTTTTTCTGTATCGACTGTGGATTTTTTTGGAGCTCACTATAGGACTCACTTGAAGAAAGAAGCATATTCTTTCTTGATCTGAGTTCTATAGAGGGAAAAGTAAGAAAATTAATCATCGATTGTATGTTATATCGATATCGACTTAGGGGAATAAGAAAAGTCTTGAAAGACAATCCCATGTTTGTGTATGAAATGTTTTTTGTTACACAACAAATAAGTTATTCCCGTGTCACACGTTGACATTGGGCTACAAAAACCAATTCAGGCACTCTAAAGTAGAGTAGTCTGTTGGAATCCAACATTGAAGGAGCCGAATTCATCATGGCTAAGAAAGGTAAGAAGAAGGAAGAAGGTGTCGTCGAAGTAGTCTTTGAGACCGAAGGTGAGAAAGTTTCCACCGTTAAACGACCCAAAAAGGTTGCGGCTCAAGGCAAGAAGCATAGGACGGGAGCGAGACATCGACCTCGTACAAATGAATTGCTTCAGTTGCTTGACGATGAAAAAGAGGAGGAAATCGAATTCGAGGAATAACTCCTGCACTTTTTACCAGTCGATCACCAGTGGTGATCGACTTTTATCCTTTATCAGACCGGCTATCGTATAGTCGAGTCTGTTTTTATCTGATCTCCACGGATTCGCCGTGTTGATCTTCATCTAGTCGCATACAGAAAGGAGGTGCCAAATGTGGCATTTCGCGACAAAAACCCGTTTTAAGCGTCGTTGGACCTTGATCCTTTTGGCGCTCACCGCTGTAATACTCGCAGGTTGCGGGCCGGTAACTGTCACTAATCCTGACGGGTCAACATCGAACATTCCGTACGAATCGTGGTTGGCAACTGCGGAGTCGGAAGATAATTTGACGGCAGTGCAACAGAAAATCGGTACGTTTACGCCGACAGCGACGTTTACACCGTCACCGACGCCGACAACGACCGCGACGATTACGCCGATCCCACCAACTGCGACCGCTACTCCTATACCGCCATTTAATGGATTTTATGTGGTGGATAATAAGATAGGGCAAGTAGTTTTTCGGTCGGAATTTCAACCTGAATGTTCGGGTGAATGGGGGTATCCGGGCATGGATATATGGACTGTCGTTAACGATGTACCTGTTCAAAAGATTTGTGGAACTCCATGGAATAAACCACAAAATCTTGCAATAAAGGTGATCGTGATAGCTTTTGCTGTTATAGCGGGATTTTTCATAATTCTGGTGCTTAGTAATGAGTATCGGAAATGGAAACAAGCCCAAGAACGCAAAAAGCTACAACCTCAGCCTCGTCAACTGACTGCAAGTGCGTCATCGGGGGCGGGTCTTGCAAGACCGTCTGCGGAATCAACCGATCCGGTTATGGGTTTCATTAAGCTTCTCGGAGCGCATGACAAGGGATTGGCTGAAGCGCTTCTGGAGTTTCGTAGGACACACAGACGAGACCTAGCGGGGGTTCATTCAGTTGAGCAGTTCGCAAAAATTGTCGCAGATCTAGATTTCATTCTGCATCAAAAAATTAAAGATGCTATCGAAAAAGCGTCTACTAGATAAAAAGGAGAAGAATTCATGAAAGCGAAAATCATCATCCTATTAGTCCTGTTAGCTTCGGGATTTTTTGGATATCAGTATTGGAATTCCCAGTCGGCTCAACAAGCCCCTCAGGGAATTGCATTCGAAGCCACGGCACAACCGTCCGGCAGCGTGAATGCAGATGTGTGCATCGGCAGTGCGGAGTTTTGTCAGGGTGTTGCTGATGCAAAAAAGTTGGAATTGGAAAACGCCCAGAAGCAGTACGAACAAATGCTTGCGGCAAATGCTCCTGTTCCTACGCCAACACTTTCGCCTGAGCAGATTGCCAACCAGCAAAATGAAGATAATGCACGGAGCAATGTGTTTATCACAGCGCTTTGGGCTGTTGTCGTCATCGCGATTCTGTATGCTGTAGTTTGGGGGTTATATCAGCTGTATTGGCACTATCGTGTGAAGATTCCGAAGGAAGAAATTGCGCCAGACATCCGTGAAAAGGATGGTCTAATCGTCGCGCGCATCCCTGGGGATCCAAATCATGCGAATCAAGCTGATCAGTTCATCGTGGTAGACGTCCGTGCATACGGTACACAGATGGTGCACATTGATCCGAACGGTGTTGCGCATCAGCTGAAGTTGTCTGACTATGTCGGAGCTCATGTCGCCATGAGTCACGCCATCAGCGATGCCAGTTCTCGCGATCAAGCCCGTCAATTGCTTGCAACCGTCCTCGAAGGATGGAACAAAGGTACGGCTATGCAGCTCGGCGCTCTTGGCGATTTTGCTGAAAGGTGGAGAGGAACAGGTCCTGCTCGCACACGTACTCCAGCAAGGTCTGTACCAACAAAAATGCGACACCTTGAAAAAGGTGAGTCGGTGGCTAAAGATGGTTCACAAGCTGGCGCTTCCGTAACATGGGAAGGGGTTAAAAAAGATAAGTAAGTTTCTTTCGTTCAACTTGACCTACGGTCACACAGAGAATTCGCCTTTATCGGCACTCGCCTTTTGGCGTTTCTCTGTGTGACCTGTTGTTTCGAGTCCCGAAAAAGGTTCGGGGTTCAAAACAGCTAAGCATGTTGTTTAGTTGTAGCTTTGGTATCGATTGGAGACTGCTTTCGAGCAGGAAGTTCCGAGATGTCAAAGTATTTATGTTAGGTTTCGTTTGTGATCGAGGTTAGACAATATTTTGTTTAATGTTCGGCACAGGCGGGCACATTAACATCCTGATTGTTTATATATACATTGAGAGCCAAGAAATTGGACTTGAAGATGTGATCGTGGTGCTTTCATGGAATCCTATGTTTTTATAGATTGGTCGTAACAGCTATGTTTTTGGTGAGAATACAGTTCTCACTGAGGACATAGCTGTTACATCGAAGTAATTTATTCCCACATTCATTCATATCGAAGAAAAAGGAGAATGCATATAAGAAATTGAAAAGAAACTGAACAAATAATCGTACCGTATTTACTGTATCGATGGGGAATTGTAGATACCTACTTCCAACCAATCTGTTCTATCTATCAGAAAGAAAACAAAGGAGAACACCATGAAAGAAAAAACTCGACGAGAAATCGTCAAATGGGCGGTAGTGTTGATCGCTCTCGCCATCGGATATTACGTCATCAATGGCATGCAAGGTACCAGTTCGGCCACCCATGTGGTTTTGCCGACCATTCTTGCCACGCAAGATGGTACCCAGCTGTCACAAGTTGAAACCGCCACACCGACCGCTACAACCGCTCCAGTCGTCTCAGATACATCTGGCGAATGGACTCGGCAGGACACCACACCCAACTATGATCCGGGCGATCCGTACGGGGTCAAATTCGGAATGAAGGGTATGGGGATCCTGTTGATTTTAATCCTGCTGAATTGGTTATTTGGCGCGGCAGGAAGTGCAATTGGGAGCAGACGAAAATCATGAAAAAGATACTGTTTATCGCGTTCGTGCTTATTGTTGTGGGCGTTTTTGCAGTTAATGGCATTGGCAACGCTATTGATGCACGCAATGCGGCAAAGGCCGAGCAGAGTCAACTCGAAGCACTGCAAGCACAGCAAGTCATGGACAAACTGCCTGACTGGGGCAAGACGCTCATCATTACGATTGGCATCCTTTACGGCATGGAGACCTTTGGTCCCACGTTGTTGGTTGCCGCGGCAATGACCACACTCGGAGGACTGGTTATTGTCATCATTTTTCTGATGCAGGTGCTGACGTTGTTTAGCCGTCCCACAAGCCCAGAGGCGTACAAGTATTCGTTCAATACGAGCTTGATCATCGCTGGCATCGTTGTGGTCGTCGGTGGGATCATGATTTACAACATCCCCGGCGGCGGAGCGCTTGTTCAGAAAATTGCCTTCTATGCTGGCGTGTTCGGATTTTTCGCCATGGGCGGAGGTTTTGGGCTTCGCGTCAGTGGTGGCAAGTTTACGTCAACTGTGGACCAGAACGGTAACGCAAAGACTGAGGCAGAAGGTCCGAAGGTTGCAATGGTTGTGTCAGGTCGTGGTCGCAAATCAGGCGATTCTGACGTCAAAGTTGAATGGGAATAAAGGAGAACCCCATGAACATAAAAACAATTGTTTTTACAATCACGAACCACGGCGCTCCACTCGTTCGTGCTGAAGTGAAACTGGTTGGTCCTGGAATTTTGCAAACGGCTCAGACCAGTTATCCGAACGGGGTAGCGACATTTCCTGGAAAGGATTTGGCAGGTAAGACTGTGGAGTTGTTGGTGAACGGTAAGTCCATCAAGAAGGATTTGACCATTCCGGCAGACCATACCACGGATACCCTGCGCGCTACGATCGAAATCGCACCAGTGCCCGCCACAACGGCTCATCATGGAGATCAGCCTGTCGCTGCTCCTCATGGAGATCAGCCTGTCGCGGCTCCTCTTGGAGATACGCACGGTGGCGGACATGATGTGGAAGGGCACCTTATTATCGTAAAGACGCGCGATCTTAAACCGATTCACGGTGCAGTTATTCGTGTCGTCGGTGATGATGAGGTGTACCTGACAGAAGACGGTGAAGCAACGATTCCGTTTTTCTCGAAGCCTACACGTCTGGAAGTGAGCGCACCGCATTTTAAGACTCAAGTTATTCTTATTGAGCCACAAGATGATCAATTCAAGGTGCTTATGGATGCAGACGTAAAGAAAGCAAAACCCGTCAGCAACACCAAATCCATGCTCATCGTTCTCGCCACGCTTATCATCGCTATGGTAGGTTATTTCATCGCGAACGGTCAGTCTCAAGTGGCGCAACAGACGCTCATCGCTCGCACCACCGACGCAACCAGCATGATTATCGTGGGATGTTTGATTTTCACATTCCTCGGGGTCATGAATCGCATCAAGAATGACCAGATACCCGACATCGTCTTTGCCGCACTGGCTCTCGTCGCATGGGTCTTTGCACCGCAAATCACCAGCGATTTCTGGCGCGGCTTGCTCAGTGGTGGGTTGCTGTTGGTCGCATACGCGTTTGCCATCTCCAATACGCCTGACTTGACCATCATGGCGGTGTTTTGGAAGCTGGCGGCGGCTGGCGTGTACTTTTTCCATTGGCGCGGGCTACTCGGACCGGACGTCGTCGCAGACGAGCTGGTACTGTTCAAGACTTTGTGGCTCATCGGTGATGCACATCTTGTGCTTGAAGTCATGCAAGTGGCACAGCGCATCAAAGGGCATCAAATGCAAGAGACCATGGAGAATCTTTCCTTCATGTTCATCACAGTTGTTGCTTATGCGTTGGCACGTTATTGGCTTGGCTGGCAAGCATACATCGCATTGTTCGTGGCTGGTGCCATTATGGGTCTCATCGGCGAACTTGCCGAGGAGCGCTTTAAGAACTTCGATGAAAGCCAGATTAACACTGGACGAACGTTCTTTGATCTTGCGCTCAAAGGTATGGCGAAGTACGCCAAGACACAAAAAGCCGATGGCGCAGCTGTCGGTGTGTCCCTTATTACCAATGGTGCCATTTTTCTTGGCATTTCGTAAACAATCAGGAAGGAGGCTAATGCTTGGGTGTATCACCCGTTTACCACATTCGTGGTATACACCCAAGCAGTCTTTCCCTTTACATCAAAATATTGACAGTATTGACCTATAGTTGTAAAATATCATTTCTATGGCAGTAGAAGAACGTCGAAAAAGAAAATCACTTCGAGATATTCGCATGGGCGATATAAAAACCTTTTTAGGTAATCTTCCAGCTGCAGTTGCGGAGGGAAAGGTATTGTTTTCAAGAAACACCCACCCAGTAAATCCCAATTTAGTTGAAGGCGCAGAGGTAGCTCAAAAATCCATATTTGAAGTAATAGACGGAGGGCTACCTGGTGCAAATGTAGCGTATCGACGTCATATGAATGTTATGGTAGTTCGAGGTCGAGGATCTCGCCAACCTACCGAAAGCCATGTTGGTGCAGAAACATTTCAACAATTGAAAGCTTTACAACACGAAGAACCAGAATATAGACGACCTATTGTACAAATCGATCAGAGGTTACGAGTTACAAAAAGTCATGCTGCGGTTGTTAGAAAAAGAATAGATATAGCAGCTGATGCAGAAATGCGCTATCGCAAGCATATTGCAAATACTTTTGATGGTTTAGCAGAAGATTCTCCATTGAAACCCAAGCCCGCCCTCGATGCCACTGTGGTGTGGGAACAGGGAGCACAATCGCCACCAGCAACTTCTTTGGAAGAGGATAAAGTCATTTGGGAGTAAAAATTACTAAGTAGCTTACTCGGGATTTCTACGCGATTCTTCTATTTCTTTCAAATTTCGGTTTAAAGATTGATCGGTGGGAGAGATCTGCTCCACGTTTAGCCCATTCATCACGCACACTTCTTCTTGGGGCACGCGCGCTATCTTTTTGTAAAGTTTTCCCCAGCTCTGTTTCCCACGTGGCAATCCCTGCTCCTCGATAATCTCCCAAATCCACATGATCACTGACCTGATCAAATCCAAAAAATCCTACATCCATCGGTACCCAATCTACTTTTCCTGTATGTTTATTTTGTATACCTATTGCACGACGCTTTTCGTCTTGGACTATTTTCATTCGCTGTCCTCGAAAGGTGAACATAGTGCCAACCGTGGCTTCTGCCATGGTGGCAACCACATTCCAAGCGGAATCAAACCCATGCCAAGGAGCCTCTGACGTCGTAGGATTCCCATGCGCTGACTCGTCACCCTCACCGTCATTTCCAGGGAGATTCATAGTCACATATCGTTCTTTAAGTCGTCCAGCGCCATGTCTCATAGCTATATTATACTCGCTGGAAGCAATTTGCGAGGGTGATACAATGTTTATATGAGTGAAAGTAAGCCGGTGCCGATGCATCCCATAGGAAAAGATTTTCCTCGGTCTCCCTATACACTTTCCGAACGTATGGTTCATGCGGTTCGAGAAGTAGCACAAGAAGGGGATGTGGTGGTGGCTTGGCGTGCTCCACGTATAGATCTCAAACATGAGCTTATACCTCAGGAGCCCACCCCAGAGTCTCCCGCGCTCGTTCGAGCGGAATTTTTGCCATCTGCCAAACAATTTTTTGAGCATTGTGGATTGGATTCATCGCGAATAAACCCTGTCCCTATGGGAGAAGGGTTTACGCATGTTGTATTTTCCTATACTAGTCCCGAAGGGAGAGCGCAGGTGGTAAAAGTGTCAAAACCTGAAACGGAAGGACTTATGAACAAGGGGCGTCGCGATGAAAGTGAAAACATCACGCTTATCACGAAATACTTCGGTGCATTTGCAGTTCCTACGGAAATTCGATCGGATCCAACGACAGGAAAATATGTGATCATCCAAGATGCGATAAAGGGAGCACCAATTACCAATAAATCGCAAACTCCAGAAATAGATGCGCAGCTTGCGGAGCTCATGAAATGTAATCGGAGACTTATGAAAGATACAGGGCACAGTATGGACTTTATCGGTGTACCGGGATTTTTGAGCTGGGCGAGACATCAGTTCAAAAAATTCTTTGAACGCACGAGTGTGTTTGAGATTTCTAATTTGTTGTTAGATGAGCAAGGAAAAATTCGCATCATCGACTATGATATGTTGCGGTTCCGCAATGTTTCGCCCAAGCAAGCAGCGATTTCGCGTCTAGGCTTCAACATGAATCGGTTTGTGATGAAATCGTATTTCAATCTCGACATGAAGCCAAAAGTATAAGCCAGAAAGTATGATAGAATGACTTCATGTTTGATTGGCTCTTCAGTTTACTTTCTCATGATTTAGGTATCGATTTAGGTACAGCAAATACCCTCGTTTATGTTCGCGGAAAAGGCATTATGATTCGTGAACCTTCCGTTGTAGCCCGTCACCGAAAGACCAAAAAAGTTGTTGCCATAGGCCGAGAAGCCAAACGCATGCTTGGGCGAACCCCCGACACTATTGAAGCATTACGACCGCTCAAAGATGGAGTGATTGCGGATTTTGATGCGACCGCTGCTATGCTTACGCATTACATCCGATTGGTACATGACCAGCCGAAGCGTAAAGGATTTCCCAGTATTCCGAGACCAAAAGTAGTGATAGGTATCCCAAGTGGGGTCACGGAAGTAGAGCGTCGCGCAGCGGCTGAAGCCGCTATTATGGCAGGGGCACGTGAAGCGTATCTTATAGAAGAGCCCATGGCCGCAGCGATTGGCGCTGGTCTTCCCATACAAGAAAGTCGGGGATCGTTTATCTGTGACATCGGCGGGGGGACTACAGAGATTGCTGTACTGTCTCTCGGGGGTATCGTCGTCAACCGGAGTATCAGAACTGCTGGAGATGAACTTGATGAAGCGATTGTTTCGTTTGTACGACTCAAACATTCCCTGCTTATTGGTGAGCCCACCGCAGAGGATGTGAAAATAGCCATCGGGAGCGCATATCCTACCGAAAAAATAGAAAAACAAACCGTCGTGCGAGGGAGAGATATAGAGACGGGGCTACCTAAGTCATTGCGACTTTCCGAAGCAGAAGTGCGAGAGGCAGTGTCACCCATCGTCCATGAAATTATAGAAGCAATCAGCGAAACGATAGAGGAGACACCTCCAGAGCTCATTGGCGATATCATGGAGCACGGTATTGTGCTTGCTGGTGGTGGGTCGCAACTGCGAGGGATAGATAAACTTATCGCCATGGAACTCAAAATGCCGGTATGGATTACCGATGATCCTCAAACCGCAGTGGTTCGTGGATGTGGCAAGCTCCTTGATGATCCAGCTCTACTTGCAAAAGTGAAAATTGCAGCCCGAAAGGTGTAGCAGAGTATATGATGCGATTTGCCCTCATAGTATCGAGTTTGTTTGAACCCATGCTTGTGGTATATGTGCTTGCGCTTATCGGAGGATGGCACGCAGGTTTATCCGAGATAATGTTACAGCTCTATGTGGGAAGCGTTACGCTTTTTGTGGGATTGGTGATTGGACTTCGGCTTTATTTTAAACGGAAAGATAAGACCAACTGGGATATATCGAATAGGAAAAAACGATTTACGCCACTGCTCCTACTCACACTGTTATTTGCTTTTGCATACTACGGTATACGAAGTGTCGGAAACACAGTGCTTACTTCGTTATTTTTATTGTTGCTGTTTTGGCATCTTGGATTTTTCCTCTTAACGTTAAAAGTAAAGTTGTCGGGACACATGGGGATTCTAACGCTCGCGATTGGTCAGTGTATAGCGTGGTTCGGGGTAAACATGATACCGCTTATACTTATCATTCCATTGCTGGCATGGTCACGGGTCACACTCAAGCGCCATACTATACAAGAAGTAATCATCGGTGTACTTTACTCGGGTGTTATCTTGCTTCTGCCCACATTATAATAGGGAAACAATGGTGAAACTCGGTAGTGCATTTTCAGATAATCTTACCAGTGGGCATAATGCCAGATCTCGTCATATGGATGACGAGATGCCTTGGTGGGCTGGGTCGGGTCGAGCACTTCTATTTGCGACCATTCTCTGTGTTGGGTTTTTTGTGATTGCTTGGAGATTGTTTGATCTATCAATCGTGCACGGGAGAGAATATAGGAAACTTTCCGATGGTAACAGAACTCGTGAGCTGGTTCGGCATGCGCCTCGCGGAATTTTGCTCGATCGTACTGGGAAACCGTTGGTCATAAATACACCACAATATCGACTCATAAAACCATGTGGTGATACACCTGCAAATTGTGTTACATATTTATCACAAGAAGCTGGAGATAAATTGCGACGTGCGGAATTACCTGCGGGAGAATATTTAGAAGTAGACTACAAGCGAAGTTATCCATATGGAGATGCACTTGCCCACGCGATCGGTTACACAGGAGAGCTTTCCCAAGATGAGCTTAAAAGTGAGTATTATTCCATAAGAAACTACGGTTTGGGTGATCGAGTCGGTAGAATGGGCGCTGAGGCTGTGTACAATGAGCGTTTGCGGGGTCGCGATGGAAAAGAGTTAGTAGAGGTAAATGCTGCCGGATCTGCACTTCGGACACTGGGTCGTCAGGAAGAAGTTTCTGGAGAAAATATATCTCTTGCTTTTGACGCAATTCTTGCACGGGTCGCGGCAGATGCATTTCCTCAAGGTAAAAAAGGGGCAATTATCGTAAGCAAGCCCTCCACAGGGGAAGTGTTAGCTCTTTTTTCAAGTCCGGGATTTTCTCCCGATGGATTTTCGTTAGGTATGACGACTTCAGAATACGAGGCGCTCGTAAAAAACACGGATCTGCCTATGTTTAATCGTGTTATCGGTGGTGTGTATCCGCCAGGATCTACGTTTAAACTGGTGACATCGCTTGCGGGACTTGAGGGTGGTGCCATAAATCGGAAGACCATTGTCGAGGATAACGGATCCATTAAGATCGGGCCATTTACGTTCCCTAACTGGTATTTTATACAGTATGGGAAGACCGAAGGACCCGTAGATGTAGTGAAAGCGTTGGAGCGAAGTAATGACATTTTCTTTTACAAAGCTGGGGAGTGGATAGGAATTACCAATATTGCCAAATGGGCACGTATTGTTGGGATCGGTAAACCGCTGGGTATTGAGCTTGCCGGTGAAGTTGGTGGTCTTATGCCCGATGCGGCATGGAAAAATTCGAGATTTACCACTGAAGAAGACAAACGACTACGAAATAACGATTGGTATCTTGGTGATACCTATCATGTCTCGATTGGACAAGGCTATCTTCTCACAACTCCTTTACAGGTAAATGCGTGGACCAATGTAGTGGCAAACGGTGGCAAAGTATGTGTACCCACTATCGAAAAAATTGGTACGGGATTTCGTGCCAAACGCCCTAATTGTAAAGATTTACATATAAAAAACGAAACGATAGAACTCATAGTCGAAGGTATGCGTAGGGCGTGTGATACGGGGGGAACAGGTTGGCCGTTGTTTAATTTTTCGGTTACCAAACCAGATCTTACCGCGACAATAAATCCTGAGGCATCTCAAGCTGCACAACCCAAAAAGCATATTGCAGTGCCAATTGCTTGCAAAACTGGAACCGCAGAATTTGGTCATCCCGAGAATGACACGCATGCATGGTTTACCGCATTTGGCCCTATTCCAGATGATTATGTTCCTGATGAAATACGAGCGACTGAAGGATATGTGAGTGGTGAACCAGAAATTTCCGTCACGGTTCTAGTGGAGGGAGCGGGAGAAGGAAGTACAATTGCAGGCCCCATAGCGAAGAAAATTTTTGAAGAATGGTTTGGGAGATAAGAAGCTACTTTGTGCGGATAAATAAAGAATTCCCCATATCGTTCCAATAGGTATTTTCGACAATTGGTTTCATGCCATGAGTGGTAAGCCACTTGCGATACTCTGGATAGAGACTGGCCCCTTTATAGTTTTCTTTTAAGTTTATTTCTGTGTAAAGGAGATTCGTTTTTGGGAAAATAACTTTCGATGGAACAAGCACTCTGTATTCCATGCCTTGCATATCGAGCCACATGAAATCGATATGCGTGACTTTGTATGCTTTCGCCCATGTGTCGAGGGTCATAGTTTTTACTTTTATTTGTTTTTTAAACGCGACGGTCGGATGAATTTTGAGGTGATCCTTAGGAGCCAAGAGCGAGCTGGAACCATCAGAGGTTCCTTCACTGAGGTGTAGGAGAGATGATCCATTTTTGTCGCTGAGAGCTAGTTGATATCGATGAACGTTGGGATACTGCTTCGTGTTTTTTGTAAGAATTGCAAAAAGTTCTGGAACTGGTTCAAAAGCATGGATAGTGGCATGTGGCCAACGTTTTGCCATTTCTGCGGTATCTTCACCTTTGTGTGCGCCTGCTTCGAGGATGACCGCGTTTTTGGGAAGATACTTTCCAATTCTCGATTTGTTTTGTGCTAATCGAATAAATCCCAACATAGACGTGTGATTCAGTCTTGTGAGTTGTGAAAGGGCAAATTTGAAACCAGATGAAAGGTCGGTCATAGATATATATGAAGAATTAGATATTTTTCAATAGTGGTAATTGTATAGGTTGAGTATGGTATGGGCAAGAAAGAGTTTGTGCATTATCGAATGTCTGCATAGGTTTGCTTGGTGAGTGGTTTGCGTTGAATGAGTGCAAGAATTGCAGGAAATAATTCCTGAAGATACTGAAATAGTCGTCCTCGAATTCTTCGATCGGATGTTTGTGTGGTAAGACTTCCGAGGACTTGTATGTCGCCATATTTAGCGATACGTTGAGCGATCTCCACATCATAAAGCTCGAAAAACTGTAACGAAAATCCACCGATTGCGTTGTAAATATCTTTTCGTACAGCGAAGTTACTTGCCCGCAGTGCATGGTGACCAAAATATGCAAAGTGAAGTATGTGGCCTACACTGTGCGCTATATATGTGCCGATTTTTGAGAGGAGACCAGACTTGCTAAACGTATACATGCCACAGATTGCCGCCACATGTTTATGTTTATCGAGATGTGTGGCTATGGTTTCTATCCAATGAGGCGGTACGACACAATCTGCTTCGGTAAACGCCAAAATTTTTCCGCGGGCTAGCGAAGCACCTTTTCGAAAGGCATAGATTTTCCCTTTTTGTTTTTCTGTGATGACTCGTGCTCCAAGTGATCGCGCTATGGTTTGTGTACCATCGGTAGATCGTGTGTCGACAATAATGACTTCATAAGTATATTTTGTTTTTTGATTTTTTAGGGATCGGAGACACGCAGGGAGAAGCTTTGCTTCATTTTTTGTTGGTATGACGACACTTATGTGAGGTGCAGTAATTTTTTTCATATATCGGACTTTATTTTTATAGACTAGACTGTTAGGATAGCATATCTTCGTATGAACAGGAAAGATATTCGTGCAGCTAAGCTTATAGCAACTCGCGCACTTGTAGCGTGTGATACGGAAATTGGATTTGCCGCCGGGACTCATCATTTTGTCGATCTTTGGGCGAGAGATAGTCTATTTGCAACATTTGGTGCAAATACCGTAGGAAAGGCCAGCCGATCCAAAGCGACGATCAAAAGCTTCTTGACGTATCAGCGGGCTGATGGGCTTATTCCTTATTTGGTCTTGCGGAGTCGAATGACCGCTGGAAAATATTTTCATCGACATTCCTATTATCCTTCCCCAGTGCCACATTTTCGTTCTAATCAATCTGGTGGGGTAGTGATGGATGGAGGGTTGATGGCCATTATTGCTATGCGTTCATATATAGAATCATCTGGTGATCTGCGATTTTTGAAAGAGAACTACGGAATACTTGAGAAAGGACTTGTGTGGTATTGGAAGAAATTTCATATGGGTTTGGTGCGCGAATGGTTTTTGTGTGAATGGGCAGATGCGGTTTTAAAAATAGGCCATACACTGTATACCAATGTGTTGTATTGGAAAGCGATTGGAGATATGGCGTGGATGGCGAAAAAACTGAAGAAGAAAACTGAGAGTGCCATGTATTATGCGTGGCAGGAAAAAATACAGGCTCTTCTTCAAAGTAGATTTTGGAATGGTGTGTTTTTTGCGGATTGGATCGATTATGCTCGGCATGATTACCTCGCCACTCATGCAAATATGTTGGCTATTGCGTTTGGGCTCGCTACAAAAACTCAGGCGACCAGTATATTAGCTTATGCAAAAGAACATTGCTGGAATGGTTGGACTATGGAGTCAAACTATCCACGCTATGAATGGTGGCGTATCCCGCTGTTGCAACGAGTGGTCGGTATGGCTGACTATCACAATCGTGGATGCATGTGGTTACAGCCCGGAATTTGGTATGCCATAGCTTTGGCCACAGTAGGAAGAAAGAAAGAAGGCAAGTTGGTACTTGAGGCGATATCCAAAAAAATTGTCGAAGCACAGGATGTGTATGAGGTGTTTGAAAAAAATGGAAAACCAGTTCGTAGAACTATCTATCGAAGTGAAGGTCCATTTGCATGGACTGCAGGTGTTTACCTTTGGGCATATCATCTGCTTTACTAACAATATATGAAGCGTATTGAACCTACAATTTCTGTCATTATACCTGTATATAATGAAGAGCGAACGATAAGTTCGATTATCGAGCTTTTTCGAACGTGGGGGAGAGCATTGGAAATTATTATTGTGAATGACGGATCGAGTGATAAGACGCTCGGAGCGTTAGCGCAGTTTGGTAACTCTATCACTGTTATTTCATACAAGAAAAATCGTGGAAAAGGCTACGCGGTCTACAAAGGTGTTACAAAAAGCACTGGTGAAATTTTATTCTTTTTTGATGGAGATGTGGTAGGCGCGACTCATAAAGATTTTAATGCAATCGTAGAACCGTTACTGAGCAATCGTGCAGACATGTCTTTGGGGGCTGCGCGATTTTGGAGTGTAGGGTCTTTTGAGCCATTTAAAGATGTCACTGGATTACGTGCCGTTCGCCGACACATAGTACATCCCGTCGTTGCATCGCTTATGAATGTGGGATATGGGGTAGAATTTTTCTTAAACGACCTACACAAAGATAAGCGTGTTGCTACCGTAAAACTTGCTCATGTGTACATATTGGGGAAGTGGGCAAAACAAACAGCACCGGACGCCATATTGGCATACGCAGTTGAGGTAAAAGATTTAGTGTCTCAACTTGTTGTGCAACAGGCTACCGATCTGCCTCCGGCCACGATGCGCGCGCTACGAACACTACTCAAACATCTGGTGCGGGTGCTTGATTATTTTCCGTAAGTTCCCAAATCTGTTACCGTTATAGTGATGGATGAACGATCCTATTGGATAGGGTTTAGTGTGTTTCCGGGTATAGGTCCGGTGCGATTTAGACTTCTCTTAGAATACTTCGGATCAGCAAAATCAGCTTGGCTTGCGTCAGAATCGGACCTTACCGCTATAAAACTGAGCGAGCGAATTCGTACGGAATTTATTGCGTTTAGAAAATCGTTTGACATTGATGCATATCGTAAAAAGTTAGAAGCGCAACATGTTGGGATATTGACCTTACAAGATAAAAAATATCCATCGCTTCTTGCGCAGATTTCTGATGCGCCATTTGTGTTGTATGTAAAAGGAAGCAAATCATCGGTGCCAATAGATTTGGCACGAACGATAGGAGTAGTAGGCACTCGTCATGTGACAAGCTATGGCGCAGAGGTGACTGAGCGTTTGGTGATTGAGCTTGTTTCGCATGGCTTCACTATCGTATCTGGATTAGCGTATGGCGTGGATGCTATAGCCCACAAAGCTGCAATCAAAGCGGGTGGTAATACGATTGCAGTTTTGGGATGTGGTATTGACATTATTGCGCCATCAAGCAATGCTAATCTTTATACGCAAATTGCCGATGGGCACGGTGCGATAGTTTCAGAGATGCCGCTAGGGATGCGACCGAACAAGGGATTGTTTCCTGCTCGAAATCGGATTATCAGCGGACTGAGTTTAGGGATTATTGTGACAGAAGGCGCGGATGATAGCGGCGCGCTTATTACTGCACGAAACGCGGGAGAGCAAGGAAGAGAAGTGTTTGCGGTACCGGGGCCTATTACGAGTCTATACAGTAGAGGCCCTGCTAAATTATTAAAAAATGGTGCGAAACTTGTGGAGTCTGCTGATGATATTTTAGAAGAGTTGGGAATTTCTCAACATACTAATAATGTGTCTAAATATGCGATACTGGGAGCGACGAAAGAAGAGCAAATGATTATAGATTCTTTGCAAATAGAGCGGATGCATATCAATACATTGGTACACAACACAAACTTGACAATTGCAGTTGTGGCGTCTACCCTGACGGTTCTTGAGATGAAGAAAATTGTAAAAGATTATGGA
>JAGORV010000052.1 GCA_018062625.1 Candidatus Woesebacteria bacterium | reverse complement strand
AAGAAAATGGTGTGGTGCGTTTTATGACGACGCCAAATCAAGGGATTAGTGAATACGATAATGCTATGCGTATCTTATGGCCATATGATTACACCACATCGTTTATTGATTATTCGTATAAAGGAAATACGTATCTTACAGAATCTATGGCCAAAAACTTTATGCGGTCAAATAAGTACGGTGGTACAAGAAATCTCATGTATATGGGGGTGATAGGGTCAAATGCAGATGGGCATGCGGTGCAGATACTCCTTCCTCCTGAGATGTTGTGGACAGCGAGTTTAAAAGATGAATTACAAGAACAGCTTGAGGTGCAGGGAGTAAATTCTGTTATTGGAATAAAGGATCCGATTAATGACTGGATGGCAAATCTAAATGGATTAGACGCGTTTCAAACCTCATCTGCACCACTTGATTACGAGACATGGGAAGGTATTTTTAAATACGTTGATCAAGAGAAATTTTTTGTGCTGATTCATTAGTGTTGTGGCGCAAATACTTATACGAAGGGTATTGGTACGCCATTTATATGATATGATTTCGCCCATATGGGCAAACTCGCGGAGCTTGCTAGAAAGATTGGGCTACCACTTGTGCGGTATAGTGGTGGCGTGTCCGTACCTTTTGAGAAACAATGTGTACGTTGTCAGGTTCGCGGTGCGTCGCAGGTTACAGTCACTGGTGAGCGACCAACGTCTCTGGGAAAATTACTTGGAATTCGATCCAAAACAATCATGCATCAAGGGATGCTTTCTGGTGGATGCGGTGGGATTATAGCTGGGTGTCCTGATAGAAAACCACATGATCACATTATTGGAGAGTGATTTTTTTTGATGAACGGGATAGCCAAATAAGCGAGGCAAATGAAGTAAGCGATACAAGCAGAAGCGCTATTTTTATTCCCGATGGTTTGTACGTGAATACGACCTCGTGGTTTCCTGACGATTCAATTTTTACCGCTGTGTAGAAGGGGAACACACTGATGGTTGTTGCTGGTTTTCCATCAATAGTCGCTGTCCATGATGGGTGATACGTCTGTCGAAGTACCACTAAGCACTCTTTACAATCCTTCGGCACCTCAACACGAGCAGTAAAGATCATGTCATGATCGTTAGATTGAGAAATTACTTTTGGTCTTGCTGTCTCTGCCTCATATCGTGGCGTTTCTGCAAATAGTGCGTGATTGGTACCATTCGGAATTTTGTAGGTAACGCTGTCGAGCATTCGAAAGTTGGGGACTCCTGTAGTTTTAGGATAATTGTTGTCAAAAGTAAGTTCAGGATATAGACCATTGGCTGGAGCGTCTGAAATAATCCAAAGGTGGACCAAATTGGTATATGTTTCTTTATCTACACTAACCACAGCTGGACGCACACCTGCAGTGATAAATCCATCTGTTTCGACCTCATATAATTTCCATGTTTTTCCGGTCGCTAGAGGCTTCCAGAAGGGTTGGATTTGATCTTTGCCTAGATCTGTCGGTGTTACGACATATCGCACGTTGTAGAGGGTGTAGTCGACGAGTTTGTTATCGCTAAAATACTGTTCTGTATCCGAGTTTGGTGACCACGTTTGAGGCAACCAAAGTACGGTGGGAATACCAAAGGTCGATGCGTAGAGGTAGTAGGGAGTTTCGGCAACGCGAAAATTTCTACCCCAGTTTCCACCACGACCAAAGTATACACGTCCTCCTGTTTTTGCTAGTTCGATTTTGAGTGTATCGATAAGTTTATCGCTATCTGATTGTATGGATACGTAGTTTGTGTTTGCTCGATCGACCAGATAATCGTTATGTTTGGCATAGCGTAGGGTTTGTGGGTAGACCGATAGCATAATAAGCACGATGCTCACAAAGCCTATCGGTAAGAAGTATTTATGTGGTACACGAGAAAATAGCCATTCAATGGTTATTGGAATCAGGAATAATCCACTCATGTGTACTCCTACGATAAAACGAGAAATATGGAATTCGCTCATTCCCGGAATGAGATTTATGAGACCACCCCATGTGGTTCTGCCAAAGTAGAGGAGGAGCCAAAAGACGAAGAGAAAACCAAACGATGCTTTGGTCGTTCGTTCAATTTCTCGGGCAGTCCGATCCCTCGCGAGAGCTCGGGCCCCTTCGGCGGACATCTCGAAATTGTCCGATCTCCCCGCATCTTTTAGTGATAAGAAAACTCCTATTCCCACAAGAAGCGTTAGGATAGGGAAGCGACCAAAATCGAATAGATCACCGTTGAAAAGATTCTTTAAGATTTCTCGATACCCATATGAGTCGAATTTCCAAATTGGATCCCATACCGATATGTTGTGGTAGTTGCCGTCTTTAAGAATAGGAAGTATCCAGTAGCCCAAAAGGAGTCCAACGCCTCCGAATACCAATACGAGTTTCCAAAGGGATATTTTGAGATCATTGAGAGATGTTTTGGTTACCGAGTGGGTTAGAATGGATTGTACAAATGCGCTAATCGCCAACAATCCTATGGTCATAAATCCAATAATTCCAATACCTAAATGACCAGCAGTAGTGAGCGTGAGAAAGAGTATTGGCTTTAATGCTGACCGTATCGTGGTGCTATTTGATTGAAAATATTTCCAAGTAGAAGCTATAGCTAGTGGAAACCACATCATGGCAAAAAGTTGGCTAGAGAGGCCAAATCCACGCCAAAGAAACGAAGAAGGATCAAGTCCATACAGTCCATCGGTGGAAAGGTGAGAAGCGACCAGCGCGCCTATACCACTTGCTATCCACGATAATCCAATCATCCGCAATGCCACAAATAATGATAATGGAAACAGACAAAGAAGGAGGTAGATCACGTAGTGATAATGCATAAACAATGGGTATGTTGTTTGTAAATTGTTAAATGTAAATTGTTGTATCGCTCTCCATGACGCGACGATGGCAACTTGTGGAAGGTGAGAATAGTAGTAGGGGAGGTTATATCCTTCTGCCCAATTCGGCACCCAATGATCTGTTAATACCGAAAGTTTGCAGAATAGATTTGTCGGAAAAACACTTTTGCAATGTGAGTTGGCGTAGTCCCATATCTGATTTGTGCGATCGACTAAGGCATACTGAAACGTATTATCGTTGGGGTCGACCATGGCAGTAGGCTCGGATCGATAGGTCCAGAGGTTAAACCCTACTGCAAATAATAGGAGTGAAATGCCAAGATATTTTTCTATATGCTTCATAAGCGTTATGCTCCCAAGCGTCTTTTTTATGGCCACAGCATAGGGTTTAGCCAATCTGTGTGGTCATCAAAAATTCCATCACCTGCGTCTGTGGTTATGAGTTTTAGATACTTCACTCCTTTGACAGATACTTCAGCATGCGCAGGCATACTAAATCTTCCCATAACCTCTGAGCGATAGAGGAGTTTGTCATCGCCGTATATTTCAAAAATGGCAGACGCTTTGGTTCCAGATTCTGTATCTATACCAACGTCGGTAGTAAATTTCGTAAACTTACGATTAAGATCGTATATCTCGCGCGAGTTGGCGTGGGTGCCAATTCCTGTGGGGTAAAAGACATACTGTACAGACAATCTATTCCATTTATTTGGTCCGCCGATGTAGCTGTTTATGGATTTGTTTACTTGTCTGCGTCCATATCCTTGTTCATATACAAATGGAGTAATTTTGGTGAGATTAACTGGCTGTTTCGTGAGTAGTGGGCGATTGAGCATGCTTACTGCCGAAATTGCACAAACACAGGAAAGAATTGCGACATACTTCGAGACTTGTGAGTTGTGTATGAGCTGGATGAGAAATACTCCAAATAATCCTAAAAGTATCAATGCGGTTGGGATAGTAAAGATTGGTTGGGTAAGTGCCGAAAGAATAGGAATACCGTTGTTGGGATAATTGGCGATAAGTGCCGTGTGTAAATTGTAGAAATAAAATATCGTGTATACCGTATACATCCAAGCCATGATTTTTAGTCGATACTGGGTGAGTATGTTGTATCCTGCTATGTAAAATGGTGCCCACAACAGTAAGAATACCGAGAGAGGAAACGCATATCGATCATGGGATTGCGTTTGAAAAAGGAAAAACGCTGCGTTGACGATAATCAAGCTCTCTAATGCATGTTTGAGGGTGAGTTTTGAGTTTTGTTGCAAGCCTATTATGTATTGACGCAAGGTTGCAAAAAGATAGAAGGACGAAAAGGTGATTAACCCGATTGTTTTGGCATTTACCATGCCAATTATTGAGAGTTTATCGGAGGTGATCATGCCGCGACCACTCGTCACTATCCACCAGAGGTTGTAGGCATTGAGACTCATCCATGGAAAATAATCATAATTTTCGGTCAGGCTAGCAAATACTCGGTCTGCGTTTCGACTGAGGAAAAATTCACTATTTAATCCTACAAATCCAAACATCGCGCCTCCTATAGCTTTTACCAGTCCAGTAAAACCGAGGCTTTGCCATATGAAGAGAAAAAATACTGGACCATAAATCATGTTTTGGAGTTTTGTCATCATGGCCAGCATGAAGATGGTTCCTGCCAAAAAAGGTTGCCGTTTGAGGGCGAGCACGAGTGCGGTAAGGAAGATGCATACCCCGAGTGAGTCCACTTGTCCCCACCACGCGCCATCAATCAGAGAGAGCGGGGAGAGAAGATATGCTACAGCGGCAAGTTCATAGTATGTTAGATCGAAAATTTTAGTTGAAATGTCGGGAAATCCAAGTCGTTTTGAATTTTTTCCGATATAAAGCAGGAGTGCTGCGATACCAAAGTCAGCGATGATAGGGACCAGCTTGCTGATCGTGAGAAATAGGAGGTTGGTGTTTTTCCAAAATTCATTAAAGTTATGAGGGTCTGCAAATATGCTATAGATATGCACCATGCC
>JAGORV010000051.1 GCA_018062625.1 Candidatus Woesebacteria bacterium | reverse complement strand
CTCCGCTACCCGGGTCAAATCAAAGTAACCATCATCCGCGAAACCCGTATTACGGACTACGCCCGCTAACACTCTAAATACTTCATAATGCTCACACGTGCGCTTGCCTATACGGCAAAGGAGAGAGTACGCACACGTATGAGCACAGGAAATATTCCTAACACCACACAAGCTTGTTGTTGATCAAACGCTTCTGTGGTGTATAAGAAAGCAAACGGTAACCCTACCGTTTGCTGATAACCCTAACTCTTCCATTCAATATTGGCCACGAGGCGGCCAATGTGAGTAATTTTGTATCCCCGACTGGGAACTCTTCTCCCGGTCCCTTTGGGAAACCTTCGTCTATTACGGGAAGGTTTGTGCCTATTGAGTCCCTCGGGATAGAAATCTCGCTTCCATTCCCGTGAGGCTCTCAGTTGAAGAGCTTTTTCAACTTCTGGGGAGAATAATTCCTCATTTAATGCATGACAACCGTCAAACCAGTTGTCATAACTGGACAATGTCCAGTTAAATACCTCTTCCCCTGTAACAGGTGAAGATATATTTAACTCTATCCTCCCCAAATCATTCTGTGCCCCATAATGGAGCAGAATCCTCTCCATTATGTTTAATAAACATAATGGAGTTTTTCCACCCCCTCTGTACTCACTTTTTCTTGTTGAAATTAATTCTAATGCTTTTTTTATGAATTGTTGAGTCATAAAAAAGTGGACTACCACCATTTTTATTTTTTACTCTGTCTCTTTTTAAAGTGGTGACTTAGAGCCATACATGCCACTTCAGGGATATGACAACTCAATGCCAATTCAGGGGTACTGTACTTCACCCTTACTCACCTGATATTTCCAATCGGTCCACCAGTTTCCACTGATGAGCCGAATAAGAAAGCAAACGGTAACCCTACCGTTTGCTAATTTAACCCGTGACTTTTTATTTACCAAGAACTTCATGCCAGCGCATGATTTGCTCTGGTCTTTCTTTCAAACAGAAGGGGTGGTTCCACCCTTTATATTTTTTGGGGACAATCGCCCCCTTGTTTCTAAGATCCCAGTACCCTTTCAGAGTACCTGAATAATTAGTTGCCTCCACAGGCTCAAAGCCGGTGAACCTGCACTCTAAAAGAAGTTCAGGTAAAATGTTTTGTGCCAAAAGGCCCATATAGGCCCCTTGGTATTCAACTCTACCGTCTCTAAAGACGGTGTAGATAAATCCGGACCATGCTGTTTCCAGTACGATCTTATCCTTTTGGATAGTAGCTACCATCCAAGAAGAGAAGTCTGGATCTCCCCACCATGTTTTTCCATCATGAGTACTTACCACCCAGTCAAATTCACCCGTCTTAAGGGTGTTTATAAAATTCTCAAAATCAAAACTCTCGATTTTAAATGAAATTTTCATAAACTTTTTTGTTCAGATTGGATCCTGTCCACGATACTTGGTTCAATTACACTGCCTCTTTTAATTGTGGCTTAGTGTCATACGTGCAATCCAAGGATTACGATATTGCTACCGATTCCCGACTTACTATTGTTCAGTCAGTACTCACCCTGTTATGCCCCCACCAGTTTCCTGATGGAGTCTATGTGCCTTCAAATTACTCAAACTAGTTGTCTGAGACTTGTCGGCACAATATGTTGTTGTAAAAGATCTCTAGTTCTACCCACTATCACTCTCCCGAGATATAGCAGCTTCCGCCCTGAGCGGACTCCTTCGTAAAATTGTAGTGCCCTTATTCTCTCTCCTTCCTAAGGACATGTCTGGGGCGAGCCCGGGTTAGAGCTCCATACTCCCCAATCATGTCATCACGAATGATGCATGTACCCTCTAGAGTGATGTACCGGAATATTTGTTTTCTAATCTACTCTCTCCTTTTTGTGTTACCTCCTGATCAAGGGCGGTAACCGAGTAAACATCAAATATTCGGATATTCAGTACATCTGTGAAAGAACTTATCTTCCCTATCATAGTACCATTTATTTATTTAAATGTCAATGATACATACCAATACCAATAAAATTAGATTAAATACCTTGTATTATAAGGATATTTTTGTTATCCACTTTGTCATATTTGCATAACAAAAAAGGATAGTGTAGACTATCTCTATGCAAGAAGATCAAATATTGATGCAAGCAGGACTCTCCGAGGAACAGGCACTCACCTACCAGTGCTTGCTTGAAAAGGGTCCTCAGAAGGCAAGTAGTGTTGCAAAATGGACCGGTATTAAGCGAGGTCTTACCTACAAAGTCCTCCAGGAGCTCGAACATACCGGGTTGGTAGAGAAAAAGGAGTCACAGGGTACGGTTGCGACATTCTTCCCGCTCCACCCTAACTCCCTCCTCGAACGTATCGACCGCAAAAAGGATGAGTTGGAACGATCGAAAGAAACGCTAGTCAGTTCACTCGGTACCCTGATTTCCAAGTATAACTTGATTAACGAACAGCCTTCGGTAACGTTTTTTGAAGGGGTCCGTGGTCTCCAAAAGATATATGATGATGTTATTAGAGAAGGCAAAGACATCCTCCTCATCCAATCCCCCAAAGATAGGAATCATCCAGAAACGATACCGATGATTGAGCAGCAGATTAAAAAGCAGGTATCCAAAAACATTCATGTCAGAGCAATCACGCCCCTTGTTGATGACACCAAAGAGTTTATTGGTCGTCATGACAAAACCAATCTTGTAACGAGACGCGTCGTTCCCCCAGAACTCCTCAATGAACCGGCGCAGATTATGATTTATGGGGACCGAAAGGTGGGCATCACATCGTTTGAGACGACCATGGTATCAACCATCATTGACGACCCATCCATCAACAAGACATTTCGGGCTCTCTTTGAAATCATTTGGCGCAAGACACAGGACGAACACGAGGCAATCATTACTCGACTTGGGATAGTGGACCAGACAGCTTCACCAAGTACTCCTGTAGCATAAGCGCGAGTTTTTCAAAATTTTCCTCGGTGGCAAAAGATGCATCAAACGGTGTCGTTGTGTGATTCCCCTCAACACTTGCCAGTGCAAGTAGGTTGCCCAGCACATCCCCTGTGCGAGAAAGCGCATCGTCAATATGTTCACTGCGACCGATGTCTAAAGACACTGCTTCGTTTTCACCATGATCTTCTCGATCGAGGCCGATGCGCAGGACCGAACCCTTCGTCGTCTTGTGTTGTGTGTGCGAAACAATTTCATTGGTAAATGCTTTTTGTAGTTTCTCGTTTGGATTCGCCGTATCAAACGAAAGCTCTATGTTTACTCGCGCCTGCGCTCCTTTTTCTGCTTTTGGACGAATGAAAAACTTGAGCCCATAGAGATACCCGTCCTTATCAGTCACATCAAACTTAAAAAGGCTTTCTTGTGACTGTTTTTGTTTTTCAAATGAAAAATTTTTTTGCTGCTGCAAATCAGCAAGCATTCCCACCACAAGGGTAACCCCTTCAATAGCAGAAAGTACATCTGGGACATTAAGTGTTTTAGTGCTTTCTTTTTCTGCAACACGTAACGCCCCCACCAATATATCTTTGGCACGCAACAAAAGTGCGTCTGCAACTTGAAATGGCAGTGTTTCAAATCCTTGTTGCTGATTTGGATCAAAAATAATTTCCAATCTATTTTGAAGAGACTGTGCACTGTCGACAATATTTGCATATCCTGTAAATATTTTTTCTGCATCTTCTTGGTGCAATTTTTCTCCCAAGCGCAAAATGGTATTCCCGATATCCCTTCCCCCATGTTCAAGAGATAGAAATGTTCGTACACCACCCACACCGTACGTCTTTGCAAACGAAAATACCGCAGCAGCGTCTGCATTGGATACCTCTTTTAAATACTCTACAAAATAAAATTGTTCCTGTAACGACAGTTCATGTAACGAAAAACCAATCGCATTGTGTATGGTCCCCTCAACATGGTTGTTTGTAAAAAAGGCAATATCGCTCAGCGATGTCGCCAAATTATTTTTACGCCCTTTCTGAAAACGCTCGTTGACTTCGGAGAGAGGTATCGGAAAAAGCGCTTCAAGTGACTCCAGCGCATCGCGTGTTTTTTCTAACGACGCTCTTGATACCTCGTCGGGGACTGAGGTATTTGCATGAACCCGATCATTCTTCCACTCCTCGTACATAGCAGTAACAAGTTCATGGTCTTCTTTTTTGGAAATGCAGTATCCCTGTTCTGTACGCAAAAGGTACTGATCTGGAGATATTGGTACTACTTTTTCTGTAATGTCTCCTGTTTCTCCCTCGAGGGTGTTTTGGAGAAACAATGAAAGGAAATAGTTTCCCTGTTCGGTGTTTTCACTATTTAAAAAAGTCTGTGCGATATCTCTGATCACACCTGCCACACTATTATTTGAGACAAATCGAGCCTTACTGTGCATCAAAGCCATCAGATCAATGATTCTAGATTTTTGCATAAATCCTCCGTTTTTGTATGTCGCTACAAGTACTTCCGTATAGGTATGAATGCATTTTTTTAAATCTTCGATAGTACCTGAGTCATCATCCCAAAAAGACTCCTCATCCATAGACAGATTGAAGCGTGTTGCAATACTCTGTGCCAAATCTTCGTTTGGTGTCTCTGATTGCGTATAGTGGACAATGTCAGAACTATATGTTTCTAATGAGTATTCACGTGGCTCATGCTCCATAGGTTCAGGTAAAAATGTAGGCATGCTTTCCATAGGTATTTGTAGTATAGCTATTTTTCAACAGTATCCCAACGACAGTGGAGGGTAAGCCGGGTTAGTGCTTATTCCCTCTCTGTTGTCACGATGTGACGTCTAGAGGTGATATACCGAAGCAGTTGGTGTTTCATCCGATTCCGCCAACGTGGCGGGGTACGGTCTAGTTCGCTCTCTCCTCATTATTGCGCCGGACCCCGATCAAGGGTACGGGCCGAGTGAACATCATTTGCTTTGGATTGCGGTACATCT
>JAGORV010000050.1 GCA_018062625.1 Candidatus Woesebacteria bacterium | reverse complement strand
CTAGATGCAATATATAATCCAAACTCAACCACTTACCAATCCCAAACCACTCTACAGGAAACAGTCCTACTTGTGACATAAATGTTTGTAAATTCGCCTTGGTAAAAAAGGATAAATGCTGAGGTGGTATA
The DNA here is from genome assembly GCA_018062625.1 of Candidatus Woesebacteria bacterium. Taxonomy (GTDB): domain Bacteria; phylum Patescibacteriota; class Microgenomatia; order UBA10105; family UBA927; genus UBA927. The sequence continues at coordinate 4,873 of JAGORV010000050.1, read as the reverse complement.
TAAAAAGTCCATCGTCTACCAAATACCTTTGCAGCAAAACTCTGTGCGTTACCGGTAGCGATGATGATAATACCATCCGGCTTAAGCATTCTTCGTAGTTTTTTCAAATCTGTTACAGGGTCCTGTAAATGTTCAAACACATCAAACAGCGTTATAACGTCATAGGTATTCTCTTTATATCGCACCTCACTTATCGTCCCTTGGGCTATACGACTTTTTCCAACTAGTTTTCTTGCCTGACTTACCGCGTAGGCCGAAGGGTCAAACCCATATGCATCAAACCCAGCGCTTTGAGCCAATTCTACGAAGTATCCATATGCACATCCTACATCTAAAAGTTTGCCAGATTTTTTCTTTTGGAGTATTTTACCTAAAAATTTTCTCATGTTTCGAACAATCATGGGCTTATCTAATTCATAATTAGCATAAGCACTTCGTGTTGGATCACCCAAAAAATATCCTTTAGAATAATGATCCTTTACAAACGTTATATAATTTTTTGCTAAATCAGTTTGCGCAAACTGACAATCTGGACATCGATATAACCAATATCCGTTTTTAAATAAAAATTTTTCCATGCGAGAACTACAGAGTATACATTTCATATGGTTGCAAATAATTCGTTATCATTTTTCTTCCATAAACGACTACCTATATTACGGCTATTCCATACAAGAGGAAGCTTCATGAGTGCCCATGCATATCCTTGTATCATCAGCATGTCTCCACTAAACACACCTTGTATCAATCGAATAGGCGTCCAAGCTATGTGGGATAAAATCAGAGAAATATCAGATATATTTTTCCAAATAAATAAATATTGATTTCTATACACTATTCGCTTTACATCATTTTTTGAATACGATGTTTTTATGGTTCCCTGATCATGATAATGTTCTATGACACTCTTGGGTTCAAATACTATTTCCCATCCCGCTTTTTTTGCTCGATACGATAGATCGATATCTTCCCAATAAAAAGGATTAAACATAGTATCCATTCCACCTAATTTTTCCCACATAGTTCGTCTATACGCGGCACTTCCCCCAGACACCCATGCCGTATCAGATGCGTCAATATCACCTTTGGCGTGAATAAAGTAACCTTTTTCCCATCGAGCAATCCCTCGCCCACGATTCACGACTCCAGACAATTCATAACTTTTTTCTAAACAACCAACCGCAAAAATATTCTGATTATCAAAATGAGGCAGAATTGCCTTCAAAAAATCCTTATTTGGACGAACGTCAGTGTTTAGAAGCACTACTATATCTCCGCTAGCTCTAGCTACTCCACTGTTCACATTTCCAGCAAAACCCTGACGTGATTGATTTGAAACCACGCGCACTTGAGGGAATTTTTCATGCAAAAAACTCACGGAATCATCTGCTGAAGCATCATCCGCTACAATAATCTCGCAATTTGAACACGCGTCAATAACTGAAGGTAAATTTTTCTTCAATAGCTCGACACCATTCCAATTAGGTAACACAATACTTACTGAATGTAATAATAATTTCTTCATACAGCTTCAAAAACATTCTTCACAATAACACGGTAGATACGCTTATACAACCCTACTTTGCTATTAGATTATTTATGAATCAATTTTACTTCGTGTGAGCCAGTAGGCACAACTAGACCAAAAAAGAGATAGTTTACACGATCGATTGGAGTTGGCTTGCCGTCTACTGTCGCTTGCCACCCACCATCGTAGCTGTTCAAAACAACCAACAGTCTAGGATTTACTGTCCGTGACTGTATGGTCATGCTATCCGCTTTATATGAGGTTATACTCACTGATTCATCTCCCGTAAGTGGAAGTGAAAGAACTGGAATCGCTTTTTCAACCACCGCAGGCTTATACTGATTCATACCCATAAACACTTTTGCCAAAATATTTTGATCATTATTGTCCATCGCTACATCGATTTGTTCGGCTAAATATACTCTCGGGAATGCAAGAGTATTTTTATACACTTTCGTTTCCCCTTCCTCAAAAACCAATGTTAACCCAGGTTTATTCAGCGTATCAATCGATACGATATATTGCGCACTAAACAGCGGGAAAAGAGAAGATGAGACATTGTGTGCAGTATAAATTCGATTGAAACCTGTGGGCCTAGTTAAATCTGGCTTATTCCGTTCACTGGCAGTCAAGAAATTTTCGTATCGCAATAGCGCTAGAGGATCGTATCCATCCACAGACTCTATTTCATAATATGCCAAAGCATTTGATGGAAGCACTCTATCATCTATGCTTGCCACGCGAAACGGTCGTGGTTGTTTTTGCAAATATTCTATAACACTCGTTTTAGGAAAAAAATATGCGGTATCGGTAAATGGAGTAAATTTCCATCCAAACCTAAACACCTCAATTGTTGATAACACCAAAAGTATAAGGAGTATATACACTTGCCTCGGTTTAGATATAAATTTATTTACAAAAATCAACACCACAGACACCATAAATATTCCCGTTGGGATTATAAGATTACGCAATGCCACATGTATGTTAGCGTCTGAAATAGAAAATAATGTAGAACCAAAATATGTAACACACCAAAGGCATGCCATTATCACACCAATACAGGTAATAACCAGAATTACTCGTTTGGAAGAACGACGCCATCCATCTACTCCATATGCTGCCAATACACACAATGCCAACACAACGGGCATCATAAGGCGTGTTGGCTGAAGACTGCCCAGCAATGGCAGTTTCATCGCACCAAACACATATGTAATAGGATGCGGTAACATAAAAAATAACGAACCTATAAAAATTAACGACCAAAACGTTGCTATAGAACCTGAAAATATCGCACTCCCTGCAAAAATCAGAGAAATAATTCCGATATACCCTACAAATTCACCATAATTCCATATCCCCCAGTAATTCATGGTAGCTGGATTGCCAAAATAATCTGGAGCGATAAATTGTATTAAATTTTGCCATGGCAAAAACCAACCCACAGGATGTGTATCCGCAACAGCTCGTGCTGTTTGAGCCAATGTACTAAGTTGCGGCCACCAAATAGGCATGGTAATAAAACCACTTACCAACCCTAATAAAATAAGCCGTGATGCAAGTGCCTTCTGTATCTGGTGAGGGTATCTGCCCAATGTAAACAATCGCGCAGCATACGCTCCCGACACCATAAGTCCGTATAGTGCGATTTGTGAATGTCCGGCAGATAGTAAAAGAAATACAATGATCCAAAATGCACACATCCAACGAATTTCTTCATTTTTCTCAATCCTTGGCTTTATAAGATGATCCAAGCTCAAAAGCAGCATTGGTACCCACATTGCTGTCTGTAGAATAGTGCCCCAAGTAAGCCAAGCGATACTAAACCCGCCAAACGCCCAAGAAATAGCGCCAAAGACTGCAGCTATAGTAGAAAGCCGGTGATAACGTAGGTAAAAAAACAGACCTATTCCTGCCACAAACGGCTGAACCATTACCAGAAGTGTCCACGCTAATTGAAAATTTAGTAACAAAAAAATGAAATTCATGGGGTAGTAAACGGCTGCTTGAATATTATTGTCCAGTCGAGTGCCTACAAATGAATACGCATTCCATGTGGGCATGTGTCCATTTTTCCACTGATCAATCCCCACTTTACGCCATGGGATCTGTTGACGCACCGGATCTGTTATCAAGAAATTTTTAAACGGAACACCTCGAGGATTTGAGGGAGCATACAAATCACGCCATGGATGATATAGCCCAACGAGCGTGTCCGTAGGAACCGGAATTTTACCCAAAAAGACTGTTTGGTAAAAAAACGCTACAGTCAGTAATCCGAAAAATATGTACGCCCAAACCATCGATGGCTTCTTCAGGTTATTCATGATGTATGTATAAAAGATGCCAACAGGGCATCATATGCTTGCTCAAATACTTTTTCTGAATATTTCTCCCATATCAATTTCGATTTTCTTTGCATGGCCTTATATTGATCGGCATGTGTGATAAGTCCGATGCTCTTCTCGATTAATTCTGCGGGCGTGTTCCATAACAGCCCATCAATGGTATCCGAAATTATCTCCTTTTGACCACCACCCGAGAAAACCAATGGCACTGCTCCGGCACTTGCTGCCTCGACTGTGGTTATACCAAAGTGCTCATTGTACATAGGATCTGATTCTCCGAACCCAGCCGCATGCCAATACAGAGAAGCTGTTTTATATGCATCCTGCAGCGCTTCATACGAAATATTTTCTTTTATAAGAATCCTGTGCCCCAACGCTTGTTTTTTGAGCATAGAAAGATACTCTTCGTCTGCTGCAAGCACTCCCCCTGCAAGCATAAGCGTCCAATCTGGGATACGCTCTTCCATCTGTATAAACGCATCTATCATGACACTTTGTTTTTTCGCTTGATGCACGGGTGTAAATCTCCCAACCGAAAGTATCATTTTTTCCTTTGTTTCTTTATAACCAGTCTCGACTTGCCTTACTGGCGGATATATAACACTTGCATGTTTTTGCAAACCAGCATCAATGTGATCTAGCGTATATTTAGAGTTACAGACAATTTGTGTCATACGACGAATCGCAAACGGATTACCATCTATCTTTGCAAACGGAACTTGAAAGTGAAGAATGTTAAATCGCGCAAGACTGGTTGGCACACTCCCATCTGTCAAAAAAAATATACAATCATACTTTCGACTTGCAGCTAGTTTGGCAAGCAGATTACTCGTATTAAAAACATTTGTCACCACTTTCACACGCGAGAGATCTATATCAAATCGTTTTTGTGCCTTATCGAGTAGTCCAGAGTCATTCCAAAAGAGATCTACCTAGTGCTTTTTAGCCCAATGACTTGCAAGGGTCAGTGTGTATCGTTCACCACCGCCTAGAC
>JAGORV010000049.1 GCA_018062625.1 Candidatus Woesebacteria bacterium | reverse complement strand
CCACTACATCCTGCTTTCCAGTTTTCCTCAAAAACTTTTTGCACCTTCTCATACGGTATATTGTGTTTTTGCGATATCGAGCGTTTCGAATGCTCATTGTCCACAATCACACTTCCGACATCAAAGTAAATAAATTTGATCATACTGAGCCTAATCGCTTTACTATCGCTTCTTGAGCAAGTGTTGCAAATCTATCATCGAGAGATTTCAATATATCGGTATTTCCATATTTTTTCTCCAGCGCCTTTTGTATAAGCCAATCTGCTATATGAGGATTTTTTGGCAACAGCGGTCCATGGAAATAACTTCCAATAGCAGATTTGTAGGTCGCACCTTCAAATCCATCATTACCGTTATTTCCACCACCTGTAGAAACTTTTGCAAATGGCTTCATAGCAGGCCCCAAGTGTGTATATCCACCATGATTTTCAAAACCTACAATTTGCTGTCCACGAAGCTCGTATGGGTCAATAATTTCTGCAATTACATTTCCTATCAACCGCTTCGCATGATCGCCAAGATGCTCTGTATACAAGTCAAAAATACTTGCACCCACAATGTTTTCTCCTTGGTAGGGTTTATAATAATTCCCAACAAACTGATATGCCGCACACACAAATAAAGCCGGCACATCGCGCTCTACCATTTCCTTAACTACTGGACCTTTACGATTAAGAAAATCAGACCCCGCTAGCTTTTGCTGTCGATCTTGCGCACCACCCATAAACACCAAGTCACATTGTTTCAACTTCTTTATATCCGTTTCAAGCGTGACTGGTATAACTTCCGCTTCTATCCCTCGCCACTGGCAACGCTTTTGCAGAACAATTACATTTCCACGATCACCGTACGTACTCATCAAATCTGGGTATAACCACGCTATACGTAATATCTGGTTCATAATATTTTTCTCCCTATCAAAATTTTTCGCACATCAAGCATCGCAGAATACGTAGCAAGCACGTACAACGTAGCTGACTTAGGAATCTTTGATACAACGACTTGTAAGCCTTTTCGCAAATCGGTTACCACAATAGGCGTCACATCAGCATATGCGAGTCGAAGCGCCAAGTCGTACATTCGATCACCAGCAACATATACCAGTAACTTTTTTGCTATTTCAAAATCTACATCCCATATCCAACTCACGTCTCGTCCATCAGGAATACGATCGTTTAGCACAAGAAACACATATCTCGCACCTAAGTCTTGCACGGTACGCAATGACGCATTAAATCCTGTGGGATTTTTGGAAAGAAAAAGCTGTACTTTTCTTTCTTGAAATTCTATGATCTCTTGTCGCCCAAACGCAGGCTCAAAATTTTGTAACGATGTGGCTATTTCATGCTCTGAAATACCCAAGGTTTTTACACAAGCTACCGCAGCCAACGTGTTGTACTGGTTATACAAACCAGAAAGAACTTGTGGAAATGTATGTACATCAGGATTCGGCCGTTTCGTACCACATTTTTTACACGCCCACACCCCTATGTGCGAATAGTACACTCCGTTATAACTGAGTCGTTCACCACAATTTGGACAAAAGGTGGAATCCGTTGCATGCTCTTTTTCTTTTAAATATTTTCTCTCATCATTCAAACCGAAATACGTCACCTTTCCTGTTATTAATTTCCCAAGATACGCGACACTAGGATCGTCACTATTTAGTATTACTTCTGTATCTTTAGAAAGTGTACGTAGCACCTTTTGCCATTTTTCTATGATGATGTCCACTTCCCCGTAGCGATCCAGTTGGTCTCGAAAGAGGTTTAATATTACAATTCGTTTCGGAGTCACATATTTGAGAACCTGAGGAAGGGAATTCTCGTCTACCTCAAATAATCCAACGTCTGCATGGAGATCACCTTTCCAATCAGCGCTTTTAATAAACGATGAAACGATACCATTGAGTAAATTCGCTCCTGTCGCGTTAGTTACCACTCGATCAGCTCTGGATTCCAGTATGGTTTTTATCATCAAGGTTGTCGTCGTTTTCCCGTTGGTTCCAGCGACAAGTATCACACCTTTCGTCAATTGTTTAGAAAAATAAGAGGCTATATTTGGACGAATCGAAAGCGCTACCTCTCCGGGCCAAGTTTCGCCAGCCCCTAATCGAAGTGTAGTACTTGTGGTCGAAACAGTTTTTGCGTTGGTAATCACCACACGATCTAAGAAAGACATAGTCTGATTATCGCTCACTTACCGTGCATCTAGCAACTTTATTGTGCCAGCGTCGCCGCATATCTTGCAGCATCACGATCGTGTATGTACTCGAGAAATCCATATTCTCGCCTGTGTGCTGTATACAGCCCTCTCCTGGCTAAATCTTTAAACATCCGTTCTGTTCTTCGCATTTGACGTGGCTGAAGCGCTGCCTCACGTGCTTCCATAGCGATAACCTCCATGTCTGTTCCCACTGCAAGCATGTGCATTTTTCCCGCTGCAACTAGGTACGGCAATCGACGAATTGGAACATATCTCCATGGTCCATTTTTCGTCGGCTCAAGAAGTTGGGGCTTATCGGAGGACGCAGCTTCATCACTAAACGCGTAGAAAAAATGCATATTTCTTTCTACCCCATCCACAGCAATTCTCTTTGGGCTTACATGTGATTCTACCAAAGACTCATCATCATAAATTTGTATCCCAGTTTCTTCTCCCATCTCTCTTCTACCACCACGCGCTGGCCTTTTGTATTCTCTCGCCTTTAATTTACCGCCAGGAAATGTATATTGCCCATTTGGACGTTTCGCGATAAGCACTTTAGGATTTTTTGTATCTGCGTCTTTCAGGAATAAGACTACTGCCACGGGACCAGCTTCAGGAATTTGTAATCCAGATAAAGCAAGCTGTTCTGCTTTCATTAGCGAGTATTCTATCACTGCGCGTCAATTACATCGCGCGCAATCGCTTGATCCGTTCTTCAATCGGTGGATGGGTATTAAACAACCCTGCAAACCAAGCACCGAAATTTTTATCTTTAAACGGATTGGTTATATACAGGTGAGCAGTAGCGTTTGTGGCTGCCTCAAGCACCTCTTTATCTTTATCTAGCTTTTCTAGTGCGCGGGCAAGCCCCTCAGGATACCGAGTAAGCTCAGCTCCGGAAACGTCAGCTAAAAATTCTCGATTTCGCGATACAGCAAGCTGAATGATGCTGGCAAGAATAGGTGAAAGAATCGCCAATACTATTCCCACCACAAGAAGAATCGGCCCCAGACTATTATTGTCATCACGATCTCTCCCTCGTCCACCCCACCATAAAGTACGCAAAAATATATCCGCCATGTAGGCTACAGACCCTACTAACACTGCGACGACAGCCATCAGTCGAATATCAAAATTCTTGACATGTGATAGCTCATGAGCGATAACACCCTCAAGCTCTCTACGATCTAAACGATCAAGAATTCCAGTAGTAGCGCAAATCACTGCATGCTTTGGATCTCTTCCCGTCGCAAACGCATTCATAGCGGTATCCTCTATCACATACAGTCTCGGCTTTGGTATTCCTGCGGCGATAGACAAATTCTCCGCGACAGTGAAAAAATCAAAGTCTCTTTTTCTGTCTGCAGGCCGTGCCCCACTTATGGCCAAGACTAGCGAATCACCCCAATAGTAACTTATGAGACTCGAGCCTATGCTCAAAAGCACTGCCAACCACATAAAGCTGTTGCCGTACCCAAGTCCTTGACTTAAGACATATGAAAATAAAATGACAAAGGCAATAAAGCCAGCCATGAGGAAATACGTTTTGGCTACATTTGACCGAATAGAAGCTTGAATTGACATATGTGTCATTGCGAGGGAATCCTACGGCCGAAGCAATCTCGCCACAGACTAGGCATCCTCGACGTTGTACGGTGGACTATAATTTAGTCAAATTTTACTTTGACACTTTTTCGCTCTTCCTCGGTTGCTCCGAAGAATTCTTTGGCACTAAATCCGAGTTGCCCTGCAATCAAAGAATTTGGGAAAAGCTTAATTTTTACGTTGTAATCCATGACGGTAGAATTGTAATATTGGCGAGAGTATGCCACTTTGTCCTCTGTGTCAGACAACTCTTTTTGCACCTGCAAAAAGGAGGCATTTGCCTGAAGCTGTGGATAAGCCTCAGCTACTGCAAACAATTCACCCAAGGCACCGGTAAGCATATCGCTCGCTTCAGCTTTACCTTCCAATGATTTCGCACCCATAAGCGCACTTCGCGCCTTCGTGACATCAGTAAATACTGCTTTTTCATGTTTCGCATAACCTTTGACCGTCTCTACAAGATTTGGGATCAGGTCTGCGCGACGTTTGAGCTGCACATCTATCTGACTCCACGCTTCTTCTATGGCAGCCTTCATACCAACCAATCCGTTATAGAGAGACCAAACATAGAGAAGAAGTAAACCAACCGCTCCAAATGCGTAATACATATTCATAAGATAACCCTCCTTATTTATTTACCAACCAAGACTTAAAATCATTATAACTAAGTGTATTGATAATGTCACGTTTTGTCGCCCATCCCCGTCTAGCTACAGAGACACCGTACCGCATAAGCTCCATGTGTTCTACCGCATGAGCGTCTGTATCTATAGTAAATCGAATCCCATGTTTAATCGCATCAAATACCAATGGATCGGGCAAATCTAGCCTATCCGGATAGGAGTTTATTTCCATAGCAATATCTCGCGCTTTCACAACGTCAAAAACTTGTTGCCAGTCAGCATCTACGCCTTCGCGGCTTCCAAGTAGTCTCCCTGTCGGATGACCAAAAATTCGAACTTTCGGATGAGTTGTAAGTGCTTTGATAATTCGCTCAGTCACCACTTGTCGACTTTGTGTAAATCCCGAATGCAAAGACACGACAACTGCATCGACATAATCAAAAGCACCATCTGGCAATGCTAATGATCCATCAGTAAGTATGTCTACCTCACACATGAGGAAGTATTGTACCCGTTTAGTTACATTTTCTCTATTCAATGGGACATGTAATCGTTTACGAACACTATTTGTCCACGATGTATATTGG
>JAGORV010000048.1 GCA_018062625.1 Candidatus Woesebacteria bacterium | reverse complement strand
TAGATGAATCTCGAGGTTATACCGCGAGCTATTTCAAATCCACACTTTTTATAAAATTCACTCGTCTTTGGAGCGCAAAATCCAAATCCAGTAAGATTTTTTGCAAGCAAATAATCATGTATCGCACAAACTACTCTTTTACCATATCCAGAATTTTTCACGTTTGCCACTACCTCTACAAGCGCGTTTACTGTGTAACTTTTACCATCAAATACAAATGGCGTAACCTCCCAAAGCCCAGCCATAGCCAAAATCTCCTCCCCATCTTTTAGGAGAAAAAATATTTTATTTCGAAATGATTCAGGTTTTGGAGACACCCTAAACTCTCGGTACAATGAGGCTGTCATCTGTTCAATTTCTTGTGTGGAAAGTTCTTCCCCAAACACTACAAACAAATTTGGATGACGAGTGACAGCTTTTCCCATACGCATTCACGAACCTAAGAGTATTCTTAGGACTTTTTTACTTTTACTAACCGTATTTGCTGATACAGCATAACGTATGCAGCAAATCGAACGCCCACAAACGTAATAGCAATCATGTAAGCCACAGACGAATCCATAGGTCCTTTGGCAAGACTGTTTAAGACAGAAAGCAAATTAAATCCAGACATAACTAGCCCCAACCAAAACACTAATTTACTTTTTTGCAGTAACGCCACGCCAAATATAACCTGAACAGCTCCAAGCACAAGCGCACCCGCCAATGCATCCGTATTTACCCGAGATAACACCCCCACAATACCCACAATCATTTCAAGAACACCTGTTATCACCCACCAATCCATAGCAGTCTTTTTTTTCATATGCCTCCGTAAATGTTTTTATAAATCCTATTATAAATATACACCTTTAGGAGATTATTTACGATTAAAGATATTGGGGTATCTATGCTCAAATGCAGCATTTCCCGCTACATACTGAAGCATAAGGAGTACTTCTGCGAAAATTTTCTGATCGGACCAACCCGTACATTCACCGGATAATGGTTGTCGAAGCATGCTATACACCCGCGTTGTAATCATCGTACTTATGTATCTGCGGACTCGACCTTTTTCTGTATGTGGAATACTCCGAATCATGTGTAATGCTTGGGACTTTGTTGCATTAGAAAATTCTGCACCTCGCACCACGCACAGTGCAGATCTGTATGTAGATTCAGAAAGTTTCCCCCCATGTGAACGATACCAGTCAAACTTATTCTCTGTCGCGTGTTCAGGAGCTTCTCGGATTGCCATATTGAGGTGACATAACGTACACAAACAGTTATGACTATACTCTCTTTGCACATCAAGAGATATGCCAATTACATAAAAAAGAAAGTTTTATACCTTGAATTACCGAAGCATCAGCTCACGTCACTCTGTAGTGACACCCTCAAACTCTGGTGAATCTTGCTCCGCTTCTGCTTTGGTTTTTCGAACCACACCATCTTTGTGATGTGCAGGGCTATAGAGTGTGTATATTTTTAACCTCTCAGAACTCGAAGTGTTTATAATATTATGCTTTGCTCCTGCAGGAACGATGATCACATCCCCAGATCCAACTTCATACTCATTTCCATCAATAATACACTTGCCTGTGCCATTCTCAAATCGAAAAAATTGATCATTATCTTGGTGTGTCTCCATGCCAATATCTTCATTTGGCAATAAACTCATAAGCACAAGTTGACTATGCTTTCCTGTGTACAAAACTTTTCGAAAATTCGTATTTTCCTCAGTTGCTTTCTCTATGTTTGTAGTAAATCCTTTCATATGGCATCCTTTTTTAATGTTTTTATATATCCCTTACACTAACGAGTAACCCGTATTGTTCGTGCACCCATGTACACCATAGCAAGTAAAATAATTATTGCTACATAACCATTTGAACTAACCAAAAGCTTTATAAGCGGAGTTTGTTGAGAAAAGAAAAAGTGAAAAACTACGGAGAGCGGCAACACAAACCATAACCACGAGGCACGAGAAATCTCCAAATGTACACCTCTAAATATTTTTGTGAGGATTGGTGCTATTAAAAATAGCCCTAGATATGAGATAACCGTGTCAAATATGGCAAATGGTCCAATTTTAAACTGACGTAGCGCATTTATAATATCCATACTATTGTTAGCTTATCGCTATACATCGCTATGTATGTGTGACGTATTTCACATATCTATTCACCCCATTGCTATGGCCTGTCCATGGCACATGGACTCATGAGACAGGCTTATCTTTTACCCTTACTTGGCAGGTTGAACATTTACATTGATCGTGTCTGGAATTTTTACTTGCGGTACTGCAGTCGTACTAGAACGTAATGCTGGCAAGCCATATACGAAAAACAGTATTGCAACCAGTACCACCAAGAGTAATCCGATTACCATACCCATGCTGTTTCCTGAATCTGATGGTGTTGGATTTTGTACTATTGTTGTCATAAATTATTCACCTCCCTACATAGGTCTGTAAAACCTATTATATTTTTGCCTCAATCTTCTTTTTCACTTCTGTAACTTTATCAGTCACAGCACGTGCAGCTTTGTCTAATGCTGGTTTGCTGGTCATTTCGTCGACATATCCGACTACTTTGTCCTTTGCATCATTGACGGCATCTGCAACTTTCTTTTGATTGTCTTTGTTGCTTATTGCAACAGCTGCTGCTACTGCCATTCCGCCTGCTACTACTCCTGCTATCCCAGCGACAATAGGATTTACGCCGGCCACACCTTTATCATCTTTTTTCATATGTGTATCTGTCATGTATTTCACCTCCTCTCAAATAAATTTAAGTTATCTTCCTCGTAACATTCTCCCTACATAAATGACAACAACAGCTCCGACTATTGCCACTCCCAGGCTGTACAAATTAAATCCAGAAACGCCAGATTGTCCTGCGAGTCCAAAGAGATAATTTCCCACCACAGATCCTACAATACCTAAAACGATGTCCATCACTGAACCTTGTCCTCCATCAGTGTGCATAAGCATAGATGCTATCCATCCAGCTATTGCTCCAAAAATAATCCATAAAAGTAAATCCATATTTTTATTCACCTCCTTTCAAATCTACAACGATTCAATTTACTGCAACTTCTTATCCGCTTCGACCTTCTCAGTCACCGCGTTTGTTTGCGATGGAGGATTTGGCGCCCCTGATGCGATAAACCTCTGTAACTGTGGTATTCCAACGCGCGCTACCAGTTGCATACTTACAAATATCACCAAAATGCCCATCAACAACTTACCCCATTGTTTTCGTGTGATTAATTGTTGTTTTACCAGCATTTGTTTCATAAGTTATTGGTTAGCTATAGACTCATCCACTTCTTGTGGATTGGTAGGTTTCACCAGTTGGAATAGTGCTACTAAGCCATATGCAAACACTGCATATACCGCCATAGCTATAATTGTCGACCACTCAAACACCATTCCCGATTCACTACTAACTCCGAGAATTCCTGCAAATGGTTGAGAAAATATGCTACTAAACGCATATATAAACGTCGTAAAGCTACTGTAGGTATTGGCGCCCAGTAATTTGAGAAATACTCGAAATGCGAGCAACACCTCTATCACCCCTAGTACATACCAAATCACTTGATATGTACGAAATATCGCCTTTTTTGTTTCATAATCCTTGGGTGTTGCGACTTTCACTACTGTTGTTCTTCGTTGCCCAAAAGGCACTTCTCGAATAACCTGTGTTGTGTCTGTGACTTCTGTTTCCTGAATTTCTGTCATATGAGTCTCCCTTTCTTTAAAAATTTATATTGTTTTTTGGTCGTGTTTTACCTACAAATTTGGCTAGAATCCATCTCGTTATCTTTGGAAAATATGTTACTTGGGGCACACGTTTACGCTTGAGTAAGCGCTCGTGCACAATGGAGGATTACGGTCTGTCTACAGAAGCATCTTGTGTATTATTTGTTTTTGCTTTTTGAACTTGCAATAAGGATTTTGCTAGCGTTGAGCTAGTCATACCCTTTTTAGCAAATGTAACTTTCACACGTTTTCCTTCATCAAAATCTATGATGGGTGCGTACGCATCGAGCGCCTTTTCCACAACCTCTGAAATAGTGAGATTTTCCAGTGCCCCACGAACTTTTGCTCGTTTAACGAGGATTGGATCTACAAACGCGGTTAGTCGCTGTTTGGCAAGTGAAGAAGTTTTTGTAGCTATATTTTTCATATCTTCTCTTTCTCTTACCTGATCATGATCTCTATGCAAAATATTGTCAATAGACAACATTTTGTATAATTTGTAATTATACAATTTATACATAGTACATCACATTATGATGACTCAATATACATCATGTGATACAAACTACATTTGGAAAATGACATATCTCACAAATTGTGCGTAACGATGTTTTTGCCATTTGTATTTGGCCATAAAACATACTACTATGTGGAACAGCATGAGCAGAGAATCAGCTATTCGGCCTGCCACGACAACCGCAACCATAAAAGAACGTCCCCATTTTTTCAACGAATTCAAACGAGCGACACAAGAATACGATTTACATCTCCGAGATATCACCATGAATGATCTGTTTAGCTATTTTGACAAAAATTGGAACGATACCAATGTACGTGTCCATATCGCAAAAGGTGAGGAACCCATCCGTGTACCAGAAAAATGGCATGGTTCACAAAAATATGGAAAGCCCAATACTGGTGATTCTGTTGTTCTATTTGGCCCACTTCTCGTAGAATCGATCGAAGGCACACGACTATCCCCAGAGGCATTTATCCAAGGATTACACGAACTTAATTTCATTTGCGAAGATGGATATGGCACCCATCTTACAAAAAGTGAAGCCGCACAGGCAATATCGTCGGATAAAGTATGTAAAATTATTTCCAATGAGGAGGAAATCCCAGTCATGCGAGCCATAAAAGATGATGCAAATGGAAAAATAATCATAGAAATCCGAAACGGATCACGCTCCCCTGTGATGCAAGAACTTTCTGAAATCGGCAATGATCCAGATATCAATCCAGAAAAAAAGTTACGCTATAGAAATGCCGTGAGTAATT
>JAGORV010000047.1 GCA_018062625.1 Candidatus Woesebacteria bacterium | reverse complement strand
TGCAAGCTCCATGCGACCACTTTGACCCAGCACTTCGCCATATGCCACCGCAGCTGTAGCATATTCATCGAGAACGTTTGAAAGCATGAGATGATGGTATCTTCCCAAAATGCCCTGTGTAGGATTGTGAAATTGTGACCAAAGTGCCGCATTATCCTGTACTACTTTTTCCGGCGATTGTTTTTCAGATGATGGAACCAACGTATAGAGTAGTCCATTCGGTAACCATTCATACTCTGGTCGGAGCGGAAACAATGAATTGGTAACAATCGGGCGAAGTGTACGATTCTTCTCTATAAACTCATGGAGAAAATCCGAAGAATCTGGCGGGATCACAAGATCAGGAAACAACTGTCTCAATACCACCTGATAATCGGGTTGTTGTAATCGAGAAAACTGTATCACGATAGTATCGGGTCGTTGGTTTAGTCCGTATCGCACATACTGAGTAGTAAAAAGCGCAACATCATGCACCAGAAACACTATGGATCTCGATGGCGCGCTTGATAATATATCTTTGGCAAAATTTTCAGCTGTTTTATCAGAAGCAAGCCCGACAAACCTCCATGCAGATATCCCACCGAGCATAACAGGGTAGAGAAGTATCGCAAAAAATACTATTGCAACAATTGTTTCTTTGGATTTGGCCCGAATACTCGGTAGAAGCCTGATAATCCATTGTATGATGGCAAATGCTCCCAAACCAAGAAGGGGCGCAATCATGACATAGCTTGAAAGCATAAAACGCTCATACGTTCCCAATGTAAACCGCCCGCCCAAAGGAAAACTTGCATAAAAATAAAATCCTGGACCCATACTTACAAGTGCAAGCATCCATGCAATGAGAAATGTTCGTTTATGTTTCCAAGTCCATAGTATTCCGGCTGCGAGAAATATCACGCCGATATAAGAAAAGTCCAAAAGAAAAAAATCAGCATACGCGCGAATACTCAAAAACCTCTGATACATTTGTGTGCCAGCGGCGGCACTGGACATAAATGTTCCATAATCGGCTCGAGAAATTAAATGTATAAATTGCCCAATGGTCACCGCGCGATCCCAGTTAACAATGCTTGAGCCATGTGCTGCAATAGGAATGTATAAATAGGGCAGTAAGCACGCTATAAATGCACCAATCGCGTATAGTCGCGTACGCATGTCCATACGCTTATCGAGTCGCAATGTAACTGCCACATACACCCATGCAGGTAAAAGGAACAAAATGATAGGATGATGCGTAAGTGCTAGCCCCCATACCCCACACGAAACAATAATCCATCGAGTATTTTTGTCCGTCATGACCCGATACAGCAGATACAGAAGTAGTGCTACAAATAAATCATGCAACCCAAACACCTCAGGGGTAAGCGTATACAAAACAAATAAATAATTTCCAGCCAAAGTAAATGTCGCAAAGATCGCAACCATATGCTTACGTATCATTGCGTAGGTTAAGACATAGACAATATACAAAACGATAGCATGAGATAAAGAAGAGACGAGCGTGACACGCCATACGGGAGTCAGTATGGGTAAATGTGAAGCGAACCACCCTAATGCGGAATACAGTGGATACCCTGGGGGATGGGGCACACCCATAGTCACAGCTGCAGTAACCAAATCTCCACTATCTCCTCCGTATATACCTTGTGCTTGATATACACACGAAAGAATAAAATAAACGATACTGATAAACGCTGCCTGTATCATGAAGCTATTTTAAGCAGGCAAGAACTTTTTTTACTGAATACAGAAGAAGCAGGTAAGAGATGTACCACCTGCGCCTTTACATGCTGCGCCGTATCCTGTGGATGTACCAGCTGACATGTCGTATATTGTATTTGGATCAGCTTGAAAAGATTTAGACTCAGGCATGAAACATACAGAAAGTGTTTCTGATGTGGGTGAATATACTTTGATTTTGTTCAAGTTACCCGTACCGGCTAATTCTTGGAATCGAGATTTAAGTTCTCCTACAGCAGTAAGCTCGGTTAATGAACTGGTAAAATCAGAATACACATTTCCACTCGTTACATTGGTCGTTGTCGCGGTGTTCCAAGGGAAATATCCTTTGATAGCGTAATAACGCAAATTAGCATTATAAAATTCTGATACAGTATTTCGAAGTGATGTGTCACGGCCCTTTTTCAATTGTTCAAACGGATCGATAGTAGCAAGAAGTCCGACAGCCAATGCACCCAAAAGTGCGATAACGATAAGAAGTTCGATCAATGTAAAACCTTTTTGTAATTTCATAAAATAAATACCTCTTATACTGGTGTATCACAGCCGAAAAAGCGTTGTCAAGGCATCAAACGATTATTTAAACTGACTTGTCAGGTTATATATAGGCGTTATGACTGATATGACAATAAATCCGACTCCCACTCCAAGGACCACCATGATCAGAGGTTCTATTGCAGTCGTAAGTCCTTTTACCAAATTTTCTGATTCAGACTGAAAATATTTTGATAACTTCAGCAAAGTATCATCCAATTTTCCTGTTTCTTCTCCAACCTTCATCATCTGCGAAACAATCACCGGAAATACGGGATATTCTGAAAATGTTTCACCCAACGGAAATCCGCGTTCAACTTTTTTTGAAATTCCAACGATCGCATTCCGAAACAATACATTACCGAGTGCATCTTTGAGGATACGCAGCGCATCCAGCAGGCGAATACCACTGGTTATAAGCATTGACAGAGTCCTCGTAAACTCCACAAGAATAATTTTCTTCTGTAATTCTCCAAAGAGAGGAATTTTCAATATAATCGTATCTACGACGAGTTCGCCTGTGGTTGTTTTTCTCCATTTGTTAAACGCATAATATCCACCTACCGCAGCCGCAATAATTAACCACCAAAAATTTACAAAAAATGAAGACATGCTAATGAGTAATTTTGTGGAAGCTGGCAACTCAACACCAAAGTCACTATATAATTCCGTAAGCTTAGGAACTACCACAGTCATCATGATCATGACCACCACGCTCATACCCACCACGATAATAACCGGATATATCATCGCGCCAGAAACTTTACTTTTAAAATCTCGCTGACCTTCCATGCTATCGGCAAGTCTCGCCATAACCTGATCTAGCTGACCAGAGGATTCTCCTGCTCGTACCAACGCTATATATATCGGTGGAAAATATTTGGGATACTTAGCCAGCGAATCGCCCAAGTTTCCACCACTTACTATTTGATGTTCTATATCGGCAAGGACTGACACAAAGACCTGACTGGTGGTTTGAGATCGAAGAATGGTAAGCGCCTCGGGAAGCGATAAGCCGGCGACGACCATGGTCGCCAATTGCCGTGTGAAATTGACTATTTCACCAAACGGAATACCTTTCTCATATTTGGTAGTCACCGAACCTATCCCGCGACCCCCACGAGTCTCTTTGAGAGCAGTAATAAATAGCTGTTTGTCATGAAGTAATTTTGACGCAGCTTCTTGACTCGGCGCCTCAACCAAACCGTTTACTACTTTTCCATCTGGAGATCTGGCTTTATAAGAAAAAAATGGCATATATCAAATTTCTTGTTATGCAATAACGGTTTTTATCAATCTCCCAAGTTCTTCTGGACGAATTGCATAGGATGAGGCGACATCAATGCTTATTTTTCCTTCTTTCACAAGCGCAGCGAGTGCCGCTTCGAGCGTGACCATGCCAAACTCTGCTGATGTTTGAATAATGTTATCTAACTGATGCGTTTTTCCTTCGCGGATCAGTGTTTTTACCGCAGGAGTAGCGGTAAGAATTTCTGCAACCGGCACACGACCACCAGCCATGGCAGGAATCAAGCGCAATGAAAGAATACCCTCTAGAGCACTAGACAACTGAAGCCTCACTTGTGTCTGTTGATTTTCTGGAAATACGTCCACGATACGATCTACTGTTTGGGCTGCAGAATTGGTATGGAGCGTGGCAAAGACTAAATGACCAGTCTCAGCAATCGTCAACGCTGCTTGGATCGTCTCAAAATCACGCATTTCTCCAATTAACACGACGTCGGGGTCTTCTCGCAACACAGAACGCAATGCCACATTCCACGAGTGCGTATCTCCATGCATTTCTCGCTGAGAAACCAACGACATAGCAGCGGGGTATACATATTCGATTGGATCTTCGATGGTGATAATGTGCACCCCCTTGGTTTCATTGATGGAATTTATCATGGCGGCAAGGGTTGTGGATTTTCCATGGCCAGTCGGACCAGTTACTAGAATAAGCCCCTGACGAAGCTTGACGAATTCTCGACAAATATTTGGTAGCCCAAGTGCATCTATACCTTTAATTTTTCCAGGGATCAAACGAAATGCGGCGGCGACTGAATTTTTTTGGTAATACGCATTCACACGAAAACGACCCGCGGGCGTACCCAACGAGTAATCAATCTCTTTATTAGTCGCAAAAATATCTTTCTGTTCAGGGGTGAGAGTGGACTCAACAAGTGCCAACGCCTCTTCATTGCTTATGATCGACGACCCAGAAACAGGAAGTAATACACCTGAAACGCGTAACATAGGAGGAAATCCTACAATCAAATGAAGATCGGATGCCTCGAGTCTCACTGCTTCTGAAAAAAGAACATGTATATCCATAATTAATCCTGCGCCACACGCAATACTTCCTCTAGCGTAGTGGTCCCTTCTAATGCTTTTAGATACCCATCTTGTTTCATAGTTATCATCCCATCTTTCACAGCTTGTTCTTCTATCTCTTTCATAGTTGCACGCGATAGAGTCAATTTGCTGACTGCATCGGAGACAGGAAACAACTCAAAAACTCCTACACGACCAAGATAGCCAGACCCTGCACATGTTTCACAAGGCACATCGTTCGATGAGCCTTTTCCGCGATAGAGTACCATAGGTTTATCACTAGGCCAGAGTGGACCGATAACCTTTTTTATATCATCAATCACCGCCTTATCTGGGGTATATTCTTCTTTACATGTAGGGCAAATCTGCCGCGCTATACGCTGACCTGCCACTGCGTTTAATGCCGAGGCGACCAAAAATGGCTCAGC
>JAGORV010000046.1 GCA_018062625.1 Candidatus Woesebacteria bacterium | reverse complement strand
CTTCTCGATCTGTTGGAGCACCCTGAAAAAATTCTCAAAGTCGTCAAAGATGAACTAGCCAAACTCAAAGAAAGATATGGCGATGCCAGACGCACCAAAGTCTACAAGAGTAAGGTAGGAGAACTTTCTGATGAACAGCTCATACCCAACGAAGAAACTATCATCACCATGACAGAAACGGGATATATCAAACGTGTTCCTCGAAGCACCTTCAAGCTTCAAGAGCGTGGTGGCAAAGGGGTTATCGGCATGACTACCAAAGAAGAAGATGCCATAGACAAGCTTATTTCTGCCCAAACACACGACAACATGCTGTTCTTCACCGATAAAGGAAAAGTATATCAAGTGCGTGTGTGGGATATTCCAGAAGCCAGTCGCCAGTCTAAAGGGCAAGCAGTCGTAAACCTTATCAACATTGAAAGCTCAGAAAAAGTTACCTCTATGCTTTCCTACAGCTTGAAACGAAACGAACAAAAAGAAAAAGGCATCGCCTATATTTTCATGTCTACAAAACGTGGGGTCGTGAAAAAGACGAAGTTATCTGAATTTGAAAATATCAGACGCAACGGACTTGTATCCATCAAACTCGAAAGTGGTGACCAGCTCATCTGGGCTAAACTCACCAGTGGCGAAGACGATATTCTCCTAGTATCTCACGATGGAAAATCTATCCGATTTGCCGAAGGAGAAGTGCGTCACACCGGTCGTGACACGATGGGCGTGCGCGGTGTTATGCTCAAATCCGATGATTCTGTAGTGAGCATGGATGTCATAGACGATCTCGCCAAAAAAGGTGAATTCCTTACCGTCATGGAAAAGGGAATTGGGAAAAAGACAGAAGTTTCTGGGTTCCCTAAGCAACGTCGTGGAGGACAAGGTGTAAAAGTAGCAGAAATCAAACCAAAGACTGGAAAAGTGGTAGTCTCACAACTGGTTCCGCCTAACTGCGAAGAGGTTATTTTGACCTCAAATAAAGGGCAAGTAGTGAAACTACCGATCAAATCAGTACCGAAACTATCTCGTGCTACAAGCGGCGTCATCCTGATGCGTTTCACCGACAAAAACGACACGATAGCCGCTGCCACCTGTCTAACCAAGTAAATCATGATAGAGGTCTTCAAAAGCGGGTTACGCCAAGCAAACATTGTAGAACGAACCAGAAGATTGTACGGATTTTCTACATCTATACGGATGGCCCAAAGATTATCACGCAGAGAGTTATCAGAGCGAGAAAGCGTTGTAAACACTGGCATTCGTTCAGTCGGTTTTTGGGCAGGATTTTATTATCACTTTAGCCGAGAAATCATATATGGAATGACACCACGGCACCCAACACATATAAATGTTCCAGCTGAAACTCTGGCAACGCTGAAGAAAAAATAGTTATTCGAGTGCGTAGGTTACCGTCACTGTTTTATACACAGTACCGCTTCCGGGCGCTACACCGCCGCCACCTCCACCACCTGCCTCACCGCGAAACATATATATGGGCGCAGATACATCGGTTCCTTCGGTGACATTTACAATTTTTCCAAGCTTGCGACTAGCTGACTGCGCAATTTTTTCTGCTTTGGACTTTGCATTGGTGAGCGCTTCGGTAATTAATGCATCTGATGCATCTGATGTATCATCAAAACTAAAGTTTGGACCGTTTACGTTGGTCGCTCCACCTTTGGAAAGTATTCCAGCAAGGGTAGAAGCACGATCCACATCACGAAGCTTTATCTCCACGGTATTTCCTACATTCCACTGCCCTGGGCGAAACTTCTGTCTTCCGTCTTCATAATAACTATCTTGATTTTGATAAATATTGAGGCTCTGGGTCTTTATATCGTCTGGCTTGATACCAAACTCTTTGGCTGCCTCAATAATTGCGTTCACTTTTGTATTTACATCGTTTATCGCAGCTTGCTTGTCATCACTGTACGCATTTACCCCAGCACTAAAGATAGCAATCTGAGATTTTTCCTGAGATTTCGCTTCACCTACAACGGTAATGCTTTGAATAGGTTGTACTTGAAATCTACCCCATGATGGCAAAAAAAGTGCGCCAACAGCAATAAGCGCACAAATAAGAACACTACTGACAATAACGGCAACCCCAGATTTATCTTGCATAAAATTTCTCCTTATATCTATATAACGGTACTTGACCCTCTTCTGTCAATCACACGCTTGGTAGTATAAAATAGAGATACGATGCAACTCACCACCGGCACTCCCGCACCTGATTTCAAATTGGCTGACCAAGAAGGAGCGCTGCATACACTCGAAGAATTCCGAGGCAAATGGGTACTGTTATATTTCTATCCCAAAGATGATACACCGGGGTGCACGCTTGAAGCCTGTGGACTCCGCGATAATTTTGAAGCGCTGGCTAAATATCTCGTAGTCATTGGAGCAAGTGGCGACAGCATAGAGAGTCATAAAAAGTTCACGGATAAATATGATTTGCCATTTTTATTACTCGCCGATACTGATAAATCGCTTGCAGAAAGCTATGGGACGAATGGTTTTTTGTTTCCGAAACGAACGTCATTTCTTATCGATGCGACCGGAGTAATTGTTAAAATTTACGAAAATGTAAATCCATCCATGCACGCGAAAGAAATAGTTTCTGATATCACGGAGCTTTTATCATGATCATAGATGGCAAAGCAATCAGCGCAAACATGCTTGCATCTCTCGCACAAAAAGTTGTCTCAGCCAAAACGCGAGGCATAACGCCCTGTATGGCTGTCATTTTAGTCGGAGACGATCCAGCTTCACTTGCGTATATAAAACAAAAACAAAAAGCAGCGGAAACGATTGGCGCCACCGTAATTTTTGATCACCAACCAAGCACAATCACCAAAGAGCAATTGGGTATGCTCATAGCCAAATACAACTATGACGATTCAATTCATGGTCTCATTGTTCAGCGCCCTATACCCACCTCTCTTGGCGATGTGTCGTTGCTTTTAGAATCAATCGCGCCAACAAAAGATATCGATGGATTTTTACCCAATTCTTCGTTTGAAGTCCCTGTAGCTTTAGCAGTAGGGGAGTGTTTAAAAGAAGTATATCGCGCAACCATAACATCACAATCATATGATGATGCAAACTATCGCTTGTGGTTGAAAGAAAAAAATATTGTTGTCATAGGTCGCGGCACAACAGCCGGAGGACCTATTTTCCACTACTTTCAATCACTAGATTGTGCGACATCTCAAGTTTCTTCTCAAACCCCAGATCCCGACTCACTTACACAGGTTGCTGATATCGTCATCAGTTGTGTGGGAAAACCGCATATTGTAACCAGCAATAATTGTAAAAAGGACGCGATCCTTATAAGCGTTGGTATATGGCGCGACGAGTTTGGAAAGTTGCATGGGGACTACGAACCATCAGAAATCGAAAATCATGTGGCATGGTACACTCCAACACCAGGCGGAGTCGGACCAGTAAACGTAGCTTGTCTTATGCAAAATTTATTAAATACTGTAGAATAATATATAGAAAGGAAATTCTTATGAAACTCGCATTTACACCAGTCCTTGCTTTTTTTATCCTTCTGTTTGCTTATACAAAACTTGCGGGTCCTATTCCATTCTCCCTCAATAGCGTAGTATCCACCAAAACAGACAACTTTAGCGTATCAGGGGAAGGGAAAGTCACCGTATCACCAGACATCGCCCTCGTAAACGTTGGTGTATCGGCACAAGGATCTTCTGTAGAAGTGGTCCAACAACAACTCAATACGAAAATGAACGCGGTAACTGCTGCGGTCAAAAAACTTGGCATAGATAGCAAAGACATGCAGACATCTCACTACAACATAAGTCCTACCTATGACTATTCATCAAGTACACAACGTATCACTGGGTATAACGCATCCAGCAATCTCATGGTAAAAGTGAGAGAAATCGATAAAGCTAATTCTGTGGTAGACGCAGCCGCAGCCAACGGAGCCAACGAAATCGGTGGCATATCATTCGGTGTGGATGACAAAACAAAAGCCGAAGATGAAGCGCGAAAGTTAGCGGTAGCTGAAGCCAAGAAAAAAGCACAAAGCGCTGCCAAAATCGCTGGATTTACCCTCGGACGCATTATAAATTACCAAGAATCGTTTGGGGGCGTAATACGTCCAATGATGGAAGCATATGACAAATCCGCTCTCCCGATGGCTGGGGGAGGCGAGCCTACCAATATAGAGGCAGGCACAAATGAAGTCGTGGTAGCCGTGACCCTCACCTACCAACTCGATTAACACTACTATAGGTCTTGATTGACCTGTTTCAGAAGCTTACAATAAAGTTAGCTTATCCCGACGCGCTAGAACGTATTTGCAGGAGTTTTTCATATGGGTAGAAGTCACGTAAAACCAATTCAACAACCAGACGATATAACGTGTGGTCCAGTTTCGCTCAAACATGCACTGAGCGTTATTGGCATGCGAAAATCTTTGGATTCACTTATCAAACTATGCAAAACCAGCAGAAATGGTACGTCGACCAAAAATATAATTATCGCGATAAACAAACTTGGTCTTTCTTGCTTGGTCATGGAATATACAACCCTTCATCATTTACAAAGCGCACTCAAACATAGAGCCAACGAGCAACGTGCAGTAATTGTCTCGTATCTCTATGATCTTGATGAAAAATTCGAACCCCATCCTGAATCGGGACATTGGGCAGTCGTTGCATCATACTTGGCGGCCAAAAGCAGAATTGTACTTATGGACAGTGCCACAGGTAAGCGCAAATCCTATGACTGGTCAGATTTTCGTGCACGCTGGTGGGATTACGATTACAAAAGAAAAAAAGTATCCAAAACAAGTAAAAAATTTCGTCTTATACACAAATGGCAACCGCAACTGATGATAGTGATAGCTCGTGAACCGGAGTCATTACCTTATTTTCGTATCGCGACAGCTCGCGTTTATATTCCGTAACGACGGCGTGCAGATTCCACAATTTCCTCTATGACATCGGCAAATGTCATACCAACTGATTTATAAGAAACGGTCATCCCATATTGCGGATCGTCACTCAAACCCGGATTTGAATTTACCTCCAAAAACATTGGTTGATCGCCAAGGCAACGCACGTCAAATCGTGCATAGTCGCGGTATCCCATACTGATAAAGGCTTGTTTAGACATTTCTTCGATTTCTTTTGTCA
>JAGORV010000045.1 GCA_018062625.1 Candidatus Woesebacteria bacterium | reverse complement strand
AGACTTGGTCACCTGCTCAATCGCATCGAGTGTAACCGTGAACGCTTTTACATCTTTCTCTCGAACTGCACTGATGGCTCGAATTAAATCACCAGTACTTTCCGTCCTTCCTGTGTTTATGAGAACAAACGGAGCAAAGGTTGAGGGAATTTTAAATGGAAGCAACCAAAATGTTTTCAAAAAATCGAGTTCTTTACGGTACCACAGTATCCCGCCATGCGTGACGATGGCTGGATCACTCCCTGATGGGTTTCCATGGATACATTTCTCTGCCTGATACGCAAGTTCATTTATGCGCTGTGCATCCCACGGCTTGTCAAAATATGTTATACAGGCAGCCAGAAGTGCTACAGCAAGTGCCGCAGAGGAACCCATACCAGCACCCGCAGGAACGCTCGATGAAATAGTTATTGCAAGGTCATCTGGAACATTCGTCTCATATCTATGTTCAAAAACTTTCAAAATCTCATCAATAAATTTATCTGAGGCGCGAAGTGAGCCACTATGCAAGTCAGTGTCAGTAACACTGCGCTCCAATGTAACGGTGGTTCGAAGCGACGTAGAGACGACAATCGCAGGATTTCCATACACCACGGCATGTTCTCCCGATAGATGTAATTTTCCAGGGGCTGATACAGTGACTTTTTGCATAAAAATCCTTATTCTATTCGCTTTACCTTTATGCCGTAAGGAATCACACCATCACTATCGGGGCGCGTAACACGTCTAATAATAGTTTGCACACGTTGACCGGCTACAACGGACGATGTATCCACATCGACGAGCTGCGCTTCAATTCTTGCACCGCCATCCAACTCGACCAACACAACCACATACGGCGCTTGATCCATAAAATCCGCTGGAGGCACGCGAATCACAGACCACGTTATGATGGAGCCGCATTTTCCCAACATGTTCGAAACATTTTTTTGATTACGCCAAATTTTTACCGGACTAATCATAGTTTTTCCTACATTACTGCTTCTTCAATATGTGTACGACTGCAGTTGCACCGCTTCCTCCCACATTGTGCGCAAGCCCTACTGCGGCACTCGCCACTTGTCGAGAACCTGCATTGCCACGAAGTTGCTCAACCAATTCAACGATTTGTTTGACTCCTGTGGCACCCACAGGATGACCACATCCTTTCAATCCACCAGAAGGGTTCACGATGATCCTTCCTCCCTTTTCCAACGTCGTTTCACCTCCTGCGATTGCAACTGCTGCATTTCCTTTTGGAAAAAATCCTAAATCTTCCATGGCCAATATTTCTGCAATGGTAAAACAATCATGAACCTCAGCTACATCGATTTGACGAGCGGTAACGTTGGCTATTTTATATGCTTTTTGTGCCGCGACTCGTGTAGCAGACAATTCTGTGAGGCTCACTCGATTCGCTAGGCCTAATGTATCTGTCGCCACAACCGATGCGGCGATCTGTATGCTTTGTTTATATTTTTTTGTGGTCAGCACTACCGCTGCGGCACCATCTGAAATTGGTGAACAATCAAGCAGCTTCAGAGGGTCTGCTACCTTTGAGCTCTTCATCACTTGTTCGACAGTCAATTGGGAATGAAATTGTGCATTGGGATTGAGGCTGGCATGAAAATGGTTTTTTACAGACACTGCAGCCATTTGCTCTTCGGTAGTACCGAATTCATTCATGTGCATGCGGGCAAGCATGGCATATAATCCTGGAAATGTCGCGCCAGCGGTGCGCTCTTCTTCGTTGCCAGCACCCATAAGCGCTGTCGCCACATCTTCTGGCTTATGATCGGTCATTTTTTCTACTCCAAGAACGACAACGGTTTCATATTGGCCTGCCAACAAACTGTTTACTGCATTATGTAACGCAAGTCCTCCAGAAGCACATGCTCCTTCAATTTTAAATGCTGGAACAGAAAGCCCTAATTCTTCCGCAAAAAATGCTCCCAAATGCTCTTGCCCACCCAGCATTCCCGAAAGCATATTTCCGACAAATAGTCCCTGTACATCTCGTGCTTGTAACTTCGCGTCTTTCAGCGCACCAAACACCGCCTCGCGCGCAAGCGATCGCGGAGCAGTCCCCCACAATTCTCCAAATTTTGTTGTTGCAGCACCCGTTACAAATATATTCATATTCATGAAAGCTTGTGTGTTTGTTTCAAAAATTGCACATAGTTTATCAATGTTTTTTGTGCCACATGATCGGCCACTGTTTGCTTATTTTTCTGTTTTTGTTTTTGCATCGCAATCAACGCTTCTGTAGTTTCCCAAACAAATGCATCGCTTCCAGCGCCTGATCCATACGAAACCATAAATATTTTCTGCTGAGGCTTTGCAATATCGAGTACTGCAGCCAGTCCCAAAAGCGTTGTAGCCGAATATGAGTTACCAATTTTATCAACCACCAGAGACGGTGCTAATTGTTCTTTGGTAAATCCTAAGCGCTTGGCCGCTTCTCTAGGAAACTTACCGTTGGGCATATGAAATACACAGTAGTCAAAGTCTGCGGGTGCAAGCTTAGTCATCTCTAGCATCCGATGGGCCGCTCCTAAAACGTGAGCAAAATATGCCGGCTCCCCAGTAAATCTTCCTGCATGAGATGGATATCGCATACCATCTCGTCGCCAAAAATCTGGTGTATCAGATGAGTAGGATGTATCACCAAGAAGTTTGGCTACAACATTCTCATGACTTACTATAAATGCAGCTCCTCCCGCTGCTGCTGTATATTCCAAGAAATCATGTGGCTTGCCTTGCGCAGTATCTGCACCAATAATCAGGCCATTTTGCGCATGTCCTGCTGCAACAAGCCCTGCGATAGCTTGGACCCCAGCAGTTGCCGCTTTACAGGCAAACTCTAAATCAGCAGCCAAATAGGTATGCCCAACACCAAGAAGTTCACCTACTATTGTAGAGGTGGGATTTACTGCATACGGATGGCTTTCGCTTCCAACAAACAAGACGTCCAAGTCAGATGGCTTGCCAGAAAAGACCGAAAGGCATTCTTGAGCAGCTTCGAGCGCGATAGTAACCGCATCTTCATCTGATGCTGGCACTGATTTTTCGACTAAACCCAAAGATGCCGCCACTTCGTTTCCATCTTTGCTCCACGCTTGGGCTATGTCTTTTATCGATAGTCGAAATTGCGGTACATAAGTACCATATGCGGATATACCAATCATTTGACACCTCCTCGAGCAAGCTTTTGATGAGCGCTCCCAAGTGATCCCGCGCTCAGTGACGCAAGAAGCGATAACTCTCCAGCAAGCACAGCGGCACCAATTATAGTTGCCAGCTTTTCTGCATTTTTCCCATCGTTTCCTCCTACAATTCCCAATATCGCCAGTGCTTCTTTTTGTGTAGAAAGGTTTGTTCCGCCACCCACAGTACCCACCATAAGATCTGGTAAATATACGCTGATATATAAATCCCCATTGGCCAAAGCTTCTGCAGTAGTAATACCCAAACACCCTTCGCTCACATGCGCCAAGTCCTGCCCAGTAGCCAAAAATAGCGCAGCCACGATGTTTGCATAATGTGCGTTAAATGCCATGGATCCACTCATTGCGCTCCCAATCATACATTTACCAAGCCACACATCGTATAGAGATTGCGCTGAAGTTTTTAGAGTTTCGTTAAGTATCGAAGCGCTTACCACACATTCTGCGCGCACTTCCCATCCTCGACCTCGAATCACATTAAGCCATGCGGGTTTTTTATCTATGTCGTAGTTTCCAGCAACACTTAAAAGGCTTGCTCCAGTATTTTTTTCGATATATTCTGCGATTGCATCAGATGCAATCGTTGCCATATTCATACCCATGGCGTCTTGGGTGTTGTACCCTATGCGCACAAATGCGTATCTCCCTACTGTTTTGACCGTCACCTCTGTAACCGTAGTGTGTGTGGATAACTTATGCACAATTTCATTAAACGCAGGCACATGCGCGTACACAAAACTTGCAAGTTGTTCTCCATGCCCAATATCATCAATTCTAAATACAAGCCCTCTGGTGGTACCCATACGAAACGCGACAGCATCAACACCCCCAGATAGAGTTAGCGCCTTTGCCCCGCGGGCAACTGATGCTACAAGTGCGCCTTCTGTTGTCGCAAGCGGTATAAAATATTCGCCAAGACCCTTTATAAATAACGGACCGGCTATACCCATAGGCACTTGAGCCACACCAATCATATTTTCACAATTTCTGTTTGCGGCGATTTCTTCGCTTAGATTAAAATGGCCGATAGAATCTAATTTCACTCCCAGCGCATCTTCCGCAGCGCGTCGTCTCGCTTTAACCGATGTGTGTTGACGGGGGTTTAGTGTGCTCATATAAATGGAACAGTAAAAATTCCCAATGTGTACATAAATCGACTATATAATCCAACAATGATCAAGGATAGCGCGGCAACGATAATAATTTTCCCCAAATCTAACCGCATCCCAAATCGCAAGGTAAGATACGCTAGCGTAAGCTTCCACCAAAACAGCATCGCGCTAAAAAGCAAAAATACGATACTAAACGATATCCCCAGCACACTCGTCGTACGAGGTGGTGGCAACACGACATACAGTAACGAAGTGGCCAAGAACCACGTAACGGTTGGAATAAGTGTATAGGCCCACCCCAATGCAAGACTTGTGGATTTGCCCACTCCCCCAACAATAGTCCCAATAAGCCACAGCGCTAAAACGGTTACCAAAAAACCAAGAAGTGCCGCCGAATACAACAAAACAAATTGCTGCGTAAGTAAAAATGGTCGAAATGCTGCAGTTTTGACGAGGCTTGCCAATGCAAAATACACGGCCAAAACCAAGCCTATATACACAAGCTCCCACAAAGAACCGTGATCCACGATACGTCGGTATGTCTCATAAGGACGCGTTGTGATACCTATGATGTTTCGCCCAAAGGCAATGCCAGAACCTAAAAGCGTATGAGTCCTATCCATATGGATATAGTCGTAAATATGTGCTAAAACCCGCGCGTACGACCTAAAACCCTTTTTGAAGAAGTGAAACAAGAAGCGTAATCGTAGAACCAACCAGCATATACAACCCAAACACTATAATGATGCTTACCATCAAAAACCATGGCCACGGCATAACTTTTACCCGTCTAACAAACGACTTATATATCGGTGTAAATATACCCAGTCGTTGTGGTGGCAAGTCTAAAACCTCCTCAAATCGGCGTAAAAATTTTTGGTAAGTCATATCTGGTTTTTGTGCTGTGAATGATTTGGGTGTCATATAGATATAAACAACTCAACAAACGCTTTTCTTGCTCGAAATAGTTTGGATTCTGCACTTTTGAAGCTTATAGAAAGCTTTTGGGCAATACTCTCAACGGTCGCGTTTTCGAGGTATTTTAATAAAATCACCTGTCTATGCACGGGTATCATGCGTGAAAGCACCCTTCTAATCTTTTGTTTCGCCTGTTTTGCGTCGAACGCAGCTTCGGGCTCAAGAAGTGGAGAAACCAAAAGCTCTAACTGTGGCATCTGCGAAAACACTACGTGTTTTATTTTCTTTTTTCGATAAAAATCGACTATTTTATTGTGACAGATGGCATAGAGAAATGTTTGGATGCTACTTCGCC
>JAGORV010000044.1 GCA_018062625.1 Candidatus Woesebacteria bacterium | reverse complement strand
GAAACCGAACACAAACGCACACCAGTTGCCGAATATTTGCGTGAGATTGTATATGGCGGTAACGACGGCATAGTCACAACATTTGCTGTCGTTGCGGGATTTGCAGGTGCTTCGATAAGTCCGAGCTCATCTTCCATACCTGTGGTAACGGTACTTATTTTTGGTTTGGCTAATTTATTTGCCGATGCATTTTCTATGGCTCTCGGAAGCTTTCTTTCGCTTCGAGCTGATCAAGATGTATACAGAAACGAAAAATTAAAAGAGGCCCACGAAATAGCAACAGATACACACAGTGAATATGAAGAAACCATAGAAATTCTTCGAAGTAAAAATTTCACCCTTGCAGATGCTACAACTATGGCATCATTGTATCGCAAATACCCCGCATACTGGACAGAATTTATGATGAGAGATGAACTACAAATGACAAATCCAGAAGGTGAAAAGCCTCATCTTATTGCTTTAGCCACATTTTTTGCCTTTATTGTATTTGGATTTATTCCTCTTGCGCCATATTTTATCCCTATACGCTCCGATATGTTCTCTCTATCTATATTTTTCACCATTTTAGCGTTACTCATACTTGGTATGGTTCGTGCGTATGTGACCCAACGAACAGCATGGCGAGCGATAGGAGAAACATTATTTGTGGGTGGAATTTCCGCTTCTGTCGCATATCTGGTCGGCACATTTTTTAGAATATAGAATCACTGTGTCTGTTTACTTGAAAAAATCCACAGATTCGTGAGCAAGCTCCGACGTTGCCGCAGTGATTACGGGAACATATTCATCAACACCAAATTTAAGATAATACTTATCTGCAAGAGAATCACCATCCAGAGAAACCATAACCCCCCCTGCTTCGGTAATGAGAGGATATGCGGTTGCGATTTCTAAGCTACCTTTTCTCGTACACTCAAGCGTCAAATCAGCGGTACCCATGGACATATCGGTATAATGAAAAGATGAACATCGTTTGTAATCCATGACATTGTACCCGTGAAGTTTGCTCATAAATATTTTTTGATTTACATCCCAATACTGGTCTACATGAATATTGATTGTTTTATTCATTTTGCTTGTGCGGGAGACATGAATAGGGGTTCTTTCTTGGGTTTCAATATTCATAATCCACGCACCGCCATCTTTCGTACCGTAATATAGTCTTTTGGAAGCGTGCTCCATTATTCCGCCAAATATATAATCTTTATATTGAGGATTTGCGCCTTCATATATTCCTAGCATTGTGCCGTATCTCCCAACGCCCCAATTACTTTTATACCAACTTGATCCATCTATGCCATCCAAAACACCAAGCAGTGTTGGGTTTTCAACGAAACGCACTAATCCGTGTTCTTCAGAGTGTACTACCACAGGCAATTTTTGATCTCTTAGCACGCTGATCACTGCCTCTTCGGCTTCGTAATCACCTCTCATCGCCATATCACCAAATTGATTTTTTTGAAGTTCATCTTTGCCACTCTCACCAAGAGCGTTGTGTGCAGCAAACGACGCTTTAAGTGCCTTAATTGCTATCTCTTCTATGTTCATACGGAGATTATAGCATCCGCTATATAATCTAAAAAACAAATAATTCTGCTACAATAATACCTATATGACCATTCAAGAAAAAGCACTCGAGATCATGAAGCGGTTGTACAAAGATAACCCTCATCCCAAGGTAGAACTTACCTATAACACACCCTTTGAACTACTTGTCGCGACAATTCTATCTGCACAGTGCACAGATAAACTGGTAAATACCGTTACACCGGCTTTATTTGCCGCATATCCAACGATTCAATCGTATGCTGACACTTCAGTAGCACAGATAGATACACTAGTCGCGAAAATAAATTTTCATACAAATAAATCCAAAAATATTCAAGCTGCTGCACGCATGATTATGGATACCTATGGCGGAGAGGTGCCAGATACTATGGAAAAACTCGATGCGCTCCCCGGCGTAGCCCGCAAAACAGCCAATGTCATCTTGGGCGCAATATTTGGAAAAGCAGAAGGAATAGTCATCGATACACATGGTATACGACTTACTAACCGTCTTGGGCTCACTCATGAAACGGATCCAGTGAAAATTGAACAAGCACTTATGACACTTATTCCGCGTGACAAGTGGGTAGATTTTGGGCACTTGCTGACGCTACATGGAAGATATGTCTGCAAAGCTCGAGCACACACGTGTGAAGGTTGCTGTCTCGGTGACCTGTGTCCCGAATATAGTAAGACCTAACACCACGTTGCCAAATATTTTCATCATGTATATGATGGATAAGCGATACAAATATTAATGGTTTATTTCCCATAAGGAGGAGCCTATGAGCAAACTTTTTACGACCCCACTCGATGTTCCAAAAAACATGCAATCCACATTTGAACAAAACATGGAATTGGCCACACATGGCACAGGTCGACTTATGCTCTTTGCTGGGGATCAAAAAGTAGAACACATGAATGGAGATTTCTACGGCGAAGGAATTCATGCTGATGATGCCGATGGTGAACATTTATTTAAAATTGCCTCTACAGCACGTGTTGGAGTCTTTGCAACACAGCTTGGACTTATCGCGCGATATGGACATGACTACATGAAAATTCCATACCTCGTAAAGCTGAACTCCAAAACAAATTTGGTAAAAGCCACGCAGATGGATCCACGAAGCCAAAGTTGGTATACCGTTGATGATGTGGTGAAATTCAAAGAACAAAGCGGCTTAAACATTCTGGGCGTTGGATATACCGTATATTCTGGAAGCGAATTTGAAGGGGAAATGCTTCACGAGGCGGCACAAGCAGTATTCCAAGCTCATCAGCACGGATTATTCACCGTTTTATGGATGTACCCACGAGGCAAGGCGGTTGCAGATGAAAAAGATCCACACTTAGTAGCTGGAGCAGCAGGTGTGGCGGGCTGTTTAGGATCAGACTTTACCAAGGTAAACTATCCCAAACCCAAAGAAGGGGATCGCCCATTAGCACTAAAGGAGGCCGTGGTCGCTGCTGGTCGGACGAGACTTATATGCGCGGGTGGAGATAGCATAGATGTAAAAGTGTTCTTGCAAACGTTGCATGATCAAATCCATATATCTGGAGCATTTGGCAATGCCACAGGTCGCAACATTCATCAAAAATCTTTGGATGAGGCAGTACGGTTTGCCAATGCGGTTTCTGCGTTGACCTATGATCTTGTTTCAGTAGACGAAGCACATGCTATCTACACAGGAGGAAAATAATATGGCGAGAATCACACTGCACGATTTTGTAAAAAGCCACAACGCAGATCTTGGTGAACCATTTGTACAAGTAATCGATGTACTAGAATCTTTTGCTAAAATAATCAACGGGAAGGTTCAACGAAATGGCTTGATCGCTGA
This sequence comes from Candidatus Woesebacteria bacterium, assembly GCA_018062625.1. Lineage (GTDB taxonomy): Bacteria > Patescibacteriota > Microgenomatia > UBA10105 > UBA927 > UBA927. Next base: position 2,303 of record JAGORV010000044.1, on the reverse strand, counting down.
ATCTGGTGATTCTGGTGGCACGAATGTTTATGGTGAAAATGTGCAGAAACTCGATGCATTTTCTAATGAAGTGCTGACTGATTCACTACTCGCATGTCCTGCTATACATGCGGTGGGATCAGAAGAATTAGAAGAACCTAAAAAGTCCAATTATGAATCTGGCGTTTACACGCTTACTCATGATCCAGTAGATGGATCCAGTAATATCGATACCAACTTACCCATCGGAACAATATTTGGTTTATATCCAAAAGCAGATTCTATCTTACAAAAAGGATCGACACTTGTAGCTTCTGGCTATGTATTATACGGCCCAAGCATGTTGTTCTTTTACGCGGTCAAGGGGATAGTCAATGGATTTACCTATGATCCAGATTTGAAAACGTTCGTGTTAAGTTATGAGAATGTAAAAATTGGTGACAAAAAATATTACGCCATAAATGAAGGAAACTGGGAACTATTTTATGATGCCGAAAAAAATTACATCAATGCGATCAAAAAAGAAGGTGGATATTCTACACGCTATGTAGGCTCGATGGTGGGAGATATACACAGGACACTACTTAAAGGCGGTATATTTATATACCCTGCAGACTCCAAGCATACGAACGGTAAACTTCGACTACTGTATGAAGTGGCACCACTTTCGTTTCTGATCAAGCAAGCAGGAGGAGATGCAACAAGTGGTATGAACGATCCATTGGAAATCGTACCAACGAAGCATGATCAACGAGTTCCTATCGCAATTGGCACTACAAGCGCAATTTCCCAATATAGATCATTTAATCCAACTGGATAAATATACTTATTCTACTGTGATCTCTTGATTGAGCATTGGAAGCACAACGTCTGTAATACCAAGATCTTTTTGAATTTTTTCTGCTAACGCAATTCTGGGACCATCTTCGCCATGCGTTAGGAATACTTTTGTGACGCCTTGTATATGCCCAAGCCATGCAAGTAATTGCGATTGATCTGCATGAGAACTCATCACCTGTGTTTCTGAAATATGCGCTGCTACTCGAACATTCTCACCGTCTATATGAACTTCCTCCGCACCATTTAAAAGAGCTCGACCAAGCGTACCTTCACCCTGATAACCCACGATAAGAAGTCTCGTAGATTCTACAGGGAGCAGTACTTGGGCGTGCCCGAGTATGCGCCCACCCGTCATCATGCCACTTCCTGCAATAATCACTTTTGCGCCGTCCGCACGGAGTATATCTCCACTTTCTTGACGATTTGCAACCAAATGCAACATAGGAAAAGTGAATGGATTATCCTTTTTATAGTGCTCTGTAATTTCTGTGTTCATAAGGTCTTTATATTTCTCATAAATGACCGTGGCACGCTGTGCCATGGGGCTATCTAGATACACGGGGATGTTTGGATTTATGTGATCAATAATATGCAATAGCTCTTGCGTGCGTTCGAGTGAAAAGGCGGGGATAAGCAGTGTTCCACCACTTTCCACCACCGCTTCTATTTCCCCACGTATCACCTCAGCCGGATCGCCTTTGGGATGCAAACGGTCTCCATATGTCGACTCCATGATCACGTAATCTGCGCGATTTATAAGTTCTGTCGGTCGAGTGATATCTTCTGGGGTATTACCGAGGTCACCGCTGAAGACTATGTGTTTACCGTCTATTTGCACTTCCACACTTGCCGATCCCATGATGTGTCCTGCGTCTCGAAACGTGACAGCAAACTCTCCGATATAGAATTCTTTATCATACGGAATTTCACGAAATCGTTTGATGAGAGCACCTACATCATCAGTATCAAACAATATATGTTTATGATGATCTTCGTGACTAATCTTTGCGCTATCAAGAAGTGATAATTCGGTAAGATCTGCGGTAGGTGCAGTCATATAAATGTCGCGAGTAAATCCTAATTTCTCTAACATTGGAAGACGACCACAATGGTCCAAATGGGCATGAGTGAGGATAACACCATCAATTGCTTTGATACTTGCCTCAAACGGTCTGAAATTCAATGCATCTACATCAGAAGGACCCTGAAATAATCCCATATCTATAAGTATTTGCTCACCAGAATTTGAAGTTATCAAATAACTGGATCCTGTGACGGTCGCTGCAGCTCCAAGAAATTTAATTTTCATATAATGCTTTAGTTTATCATACTCATTTCACGCCGAATATTATGCAATTATATTTGACACAAATATACTCGTGTGTCAGTATAGATTAATGGTGCAAAAGTTCTTGTTGCCATTGTTTTGGTTTCCGCTCACCCTCGTGTTGCTTATCCTCAACTTGTCTCTTCTGGTATCTATA